>CAISGR010000140.1 GCA_903884945.1 uncultured bacterium | reverse complement strand
GCACCGTTCGCGGCCGGTATCACCGCTTGGCATCCCGGTGGTGCGCTACTAAGGTCCGCGCCGCCCAGACCTTCAGCATGTTGGAACTTGTGACCATTCCGCGCTTCAAACGCATCCTGCTGAAATTGTCCGGCGAGGTCCTGATGGGGCCGAACCAATTCGGAATCGATCCCGCCACGGTCGACCGCGTCGCGGGCGAGATCAAGGCGGCCAAGGAGGCCGGGCACGAACTGTGCCTCGTCGTTGGCGGCGGCAATATCTTCCGCGGCCTGGCGGCTGCCGCAAAGGGCTTCGACCGGACCAGCGCCGATTATATGGGCATGCTGGCCACGGTGATGAATGCGCTGGCAGTGCAGAACGCGCTCGAGAAGATCGGCGTGGAGACGCGCGTCCAATCGGCCATCCCGATGGCGAGCGTCTGCGAACCCTATATCCGCCGACGGGCCGAGCGGCATATCGAGAAGGGCAGGATCGTGATCTTCGCGGCCGGGACCGGCAATCCGTTCTTCACGACGGATACCGCTGCCGCGTTGCGCGCCGCCGAGATGAATTGCGATGCCCTGTTCAAGGGCACCAGCGTCGACGGCGTCTATGATGCCGACCCGAAGATCGTGCCGACCGCCACCCGCTATGAAAGCCTCAGCTTCGGACGGGTATTGGCCGACAACCTCAAGGTGATGGATGCCGCTGCGGTGGCGTTGTGCCGCGAAAATGATATTCCGATCGTGGTGTTCAATATCCGTGGCGAAGGCAATCTAGCTGCCGTCCTGCGGGGCGAGGGGACATCGACGGTCGTTCGCAACGAAGAGGAAGAAGCCAATGGCAGCCTATGACAAGGCCGATCTCGAACGCCGCATGGCCGGCAGTGTCGAGGCCCTGAAGCACGATCTGGGCGGTCTGCGCACTGGTCGCGCGTCGACCTCGCTGCTCGATCCGGTGACGGTCGAGGTCTATGGCTCGCACATGCCGCTCAACACGATCGCGACCGTCTCGGCCCCCGAGCCGCGGATGCTGTCGGTGCAGGTGTGGGACAAATCGAATGTCGGCCCGGCCGACAAGGCGATCCGCTCTGCCGGGCTGGGCCTGAACCCGATCGTCGACGGGACGACGCTGCGCTTGCCGATCCCGGACCTGACCGAGGAGCGGCGCAAGGAGCTCGCCAAGCTGGCGGGGCAATATGCGGAGAAGGCGCGCATCGCCGCGCGCAACGTGCGCCGTGACGGGATGGACAGCCTCAAGACCGACGAGAAGAAGGGCGTGATTTCGGAAGACGAGCGCAAGCGCCACGAGACCGAGGTACAGAAGCTGACCGACAGCACGATCGCCGACATCGACGCTGCCGCGTCCGCCAAGGAAAAGGAAATCCTGGGCAAGTGAGCTCGTTGCCCGCCATGGCCCCTATTTCGAGCGGTGGCGCCGGACCATTGCCGCGCCATATCGCGATCATCATGGACGGCAATGGCCGCTGGGCCAAGAAGCGGCATCTGCCGCGGATCGCGGGGCATCGCCAGGGAGTGGAAGCGGTGCGCCGCGTCACCCGCGCGGCCCGGGCGATGGGGATCGAGGCGCTGACGCTCTACGCTTTCTCTTCGGAGAACTGGCGTCGCCCGGAGGACGAAGTCAGCGACCTGATGGGGCTGCTGCGCCTGTTCATCCGCACCGACATCGACGAGATGGTCCGCGAGAATGTGCGGCTGCGCGTGATCGGCGACTATCAGCGTTTCTCCGCCGATACCGTTTCCCTGGTCGAGGATGCGATCGCGCGGACGGCGGGCAATACCGGCCCGATCCTGGCGATCGCGCTCAACTATGGTGCCCAGGCGGAGATTGCCGCCGCCGCCCGCCGCCTGGCCGAAAAGGTGCGCGATGGTACGCTGGACCCGGGCGACATCGACGAAGCCGCCATGGAGGCCGAACTCGACACCAGCGACCTGCCGCCGCTCGACCTGCTGATCCGCACCTCGGGCGAGGTCCGGCTTTCGAACTTCCTGTTGTGGCAGGCGGCATATGCGGAATTGCTCTTCATCGAGACGCTCTGGCCCGATTTCGATGAAAATACGCTGGCCGAAGCGGTGGCGGCATTCGGCAGCCGCCAGCGGCGCTTCGGGGGCTTGTGAGCACCGAAACCACGCCCAAGCGCCCCTCCGACCTGGCTGTTCGCTCGGTCGTCGGCATCGGCATGATCGCGGTTGCCCTCATCGCGCTGTGGATGGGCGGGATCGTGTTCTGGATCCTGTGCGCCGTGCTGGGCCTGTTCATGATGGCGGAATGGGCAGATCTCGATGGCGTTTCGGCGAGCCAGAAGCGGCTCTCGCAGTTCGCCTTGTCCGTACCGCTCGCGATCATGGCGCCGATCGCGGCCGGCCCCAGCTTCTTCGCGCTGGGACTGATCGCCGCCGCCGCCTTTTTCATCGTCATCGTCATGCGGCGACCGAGCCTTGCCGCGGGCGCCTTCTATGTCGGGCTCCCGATCCTCGCCTTGCTGCTGATCCGCCGGCAGGAAGAGGGCGTCGTGTTCACGCTGTGGGCGCTGGCCCTTGTGTGGATGTGCGACATCGGTGCCTATTTCAGCGGCCGCGCGATTGGTGGCCCCAAGCTCGCGCCCGCAATCAGCCCCAACAAGACCTGGGCCGGGCTGGGCGGCGGCGTGGCGGCCGCGAGCCTGTTCGGCGCGGCGATGCATCTTGCCTATGGCCTGCCGTGGCGCCTCACCCTGGCCACCCCGGTGCTCGCCGTGGTGGCGCAGGGCGGCGATCTGTTCGAGAGCTGGCTGAAGCGCCGGGCCGGCGTGAAGGACAGCGGCAACCTCCTTCCCGGGCACGGAGGCGTTCTCGACCGGCTCGACGGCCTGGTGCCGGTCGCACCGATCGCCGCGCTGCTCGTTATCCTGCCGAAATTCTACCCATGAAGACTGTCACCATCCTTGGCGCGACCGGATCGGTCGGGGGCTCGACGCTAGATCTGATCGAGCGCGAGCCCGAGCGATTCGCGGTTCTGGCGCTGACCGCCAACACCGACACCGACAAACTCGCGAAAGCGGCGATCCGCACGGGAGCCCGCCGCGCCGTCGTGGCCGACGAGACACGCCTCGACGATCTGCGGGCAGCGCTCGCCGGAAGCGGGATCGAGGCGGCGGGCGGCCCGCAGGCGGTGCGCGAGACCGCGGCGATGGGCGCCGACTGGACGATGGCCGCGATCGTCGGCTGTGCCGGGCTCGAACCCGTCATGGCGGCGGTGGAGCAGGGCGGGACCGTCGTTCTCGCCAACAAGGAACCGCTCGTTTCCGCCGGCGACGTGATCCTGGCGGCGGCCGCGCGGCATGGTGCGACGCTGCTCCCGGCCGATTCCGAGCATAATGCGATCTTCCAGTGCTTCGACGCCGCGCGGGTGGAGCGGGTGCGTCGAATCGTACTAACCGCGAGCGGCGGGCCGTTTCGCGACTGGCCGACCGAGAAGATGCGTCCCGTGACCGTGGAACAGGCGGTGGCGCACCCCAATTGGTCGATGGGCGCGAAGATCTCGATCGATTCGGCGACCATGATGAACAAGGGGCTCGAGCTCATCGAGGCGGCGCGGCTGTTTCCGGTGCCGACCGACCGGATCGAGATCATCCTGCACCGGCAATCGGTGATCCACTCGATGGTCGAATATGTCGACGGATCGATGCTCGCCCAGCTCGGGCCGCCCGACATGCGCACGCCGATCGCCCATTGCCTCGCCTGGCCGGACCGGATGGAGACGCCGATGGCGCCGCTCGACCTGGTCGCGATCGGTCGACTCGATTTCGAAGCGCCGGACCCCGTGCGCTTCCCCGCGCTGGCGCTGGCGCGGCAGGCGCTCGATGCCGGCGGGGCCAGGCCCGCGATTCTCAACGCTGCCAACGAAATTGCCGTTGCGGCATTTCTCGATCGTCGGATCGGCTTCCTCGAAATTGCCGCAATCGTCGCCGATACCCTCGATCGCTACGATCCGCCCGCCCCCCAGACGCTTGAAGACGTCCTGACGGTGGACGCCGAAGCGCGAAGGCTCGCGGGCGAGCGTGTAAAGGACTGCGTCGCTTGATCCACAGCCCCGGCCTGTTTCTCACCGTTCTCGCCTTCGTGCTCGTGATCGGCCCCCTCGTGTTCTTTCACGAGCTGGGCCATTATCTCGCCGGGCGGCTGTTCGGCGTGAAGGCCGAGGTTTTCTCGATCGGCTTCGGGAACGAGCTGTTCGGCATCACCGACAAGCGTGGTACGCGCTGGAAGTTCAGCGCGCTGCCCCTTGGCGGTTATGTGCGTTTCGCTGGCGACATGAACCCGGCAAGCGTTCCCGATGCCGGGTGGCTGATGCTTCCGCCGGAGGAGCGTGCGCGAACCTTCCCGTCCAAGCCGGTGTGGCAGCGCGCGATCATCGTGGCCGCCGGTCCGGTGGTCAATTTCATCCTGGCCGTCCTGATCCTGGCTGGATTCGCACTCGCCTATGGCGACCTCCGCACGCCGCCGGTGGCCGGCGCCATCGCACCGCAGAGCGCTGCGGCCAAGGCCGGGCTGCAACCGGGCGATCGCATCACCGCGTTGAGCGGTCGCTCCGTCGAAACCTTCGGCGACATGGTCCACTATATCAAGATTCGCGCGGGCCAGCGCGTCACGATCGATTTCGTGCGGCGCGGCGCCGCCATGTCGCGCGACGCCCTGATCGGGACGGCCGTGGAGCGCGACCGCTTCGGCAACGAATATCGCGTGGGCCGGCTCGGCATCACCAATGCAGAGCCGATCCTTGTCGACGTCTCGCTGCTGCAGGCGCCGGTCGTCGCCCTGCGGCAGACCGGCGAGATCGTTGAAACCATGGTGGAAACGATCGGGCAGGTGATCACCGGGCGCCGTTCGGTGAAGGAACTGGGCGGACCGCTCAGCATCGCGAAAGTGTCCGGCGAGCAACTGTCCCTAGGCCTTCCGGCCTTTGTCTGGCTGATTGCGCTGGTTTCGATTAATCTGGGATTCATCAACCTGTTGCCAGTTCCAATGCTGGATGGCGGTCATTTGTTCTTCTACATGATCGAGGCCGTGCGGCGTAAGCCGGTCGAGCCGCAGGTGCAGGAGTGGGCGTTCCGCGGTGGCCTTGCGGCGCTGCTGGCGCTGATGCTGCTGGTGACGTTCAATGACCTGACGTCGTTCGGGTTGTGGAACAATTTGGCCGGGTTGATCGGCTGACGTGGTTGAGGCAGGGCAGGCGGATATGTGCGGCCCGTGCAATTTCTCCGACTGGGGTGGGATAGTGACAGCGATCAAGGTTTCAACATTCGGCGCCCGCGCCACGGCCCTGCTTCTCGCAGGGACGATGCTGTCGGGCGTGCCGATCGCCGCGAGTGCCCAGACTGCGCCTGCCGGTGCGCCGGCTGCGGCGCCGCAGCCGGCCGCGCCCGACCAGGTCGCGCCGCCCGTCGTGCGCACGATCAAGTCGCTGCGCGTCGAGGGATCGCAGCGGATCGAGCCGGATACGGTGCTCTCCTATACGAAGCTGCGGGTCGGCTCGACCTTCACCAACGAGACGCTCGATCAGGCGATCAAGGATCTCTACGCCAGCGACCTGTTCGCCGACGTTTCGATCGGCGGTGCCGAATCGGGTGATATCGTGCTGCGGATTCGCGAGAACCCCGTCATCAACCGCGTGCTCTACGAGGGCAACAAGCGGCTGAAGGAAGACAAGCTCAAGAAAGAGGTGAAGCTCGCACCGCGGCAGATCTTCACCCGTACCGCCGTGCGCCAGGATGTCGGCCGCATCATCGAGTTGTATCGCCGCCAGGGTCGTTTTGCGGCGTCCGTCGAGCCGAAGATGGTCGCCCTCGACCAGAACCGCGTCGATGTGGTGTTCGAGATTACCGAAGGGCCGAAATCGAAGGTCCGCCAGATCAACATCCTCGGCAACGAGGTGTTCTCGGACGGCAAGCTGCGCGGCGAAATGGCTACCAAGCAGGCGCGACTCTCGACCCTACTCAGCTCGAACACGAGCTATGATCAGGACCGGATGGCCTATGACCAGCAGAAGCTGCGCCAGTTCTACCTGACCAATGGCTATGCGGACTTCCGGGTGACCTCGGCGGTCGCCGAACTGACGCCGGACAAGAAGGACTTCATCATCACTTATGTGGTGGAGGAAGGCCCGCGCTACAAATTCGGCGACGTCACCGTCGACAGCGACATCCGCGATTTCGACAACAAGCGCCTTGCCGCGACGCTGCCGATGAAGCCGGGCGAGTGGTACAATGCGAAGCAGGTCGAGGATTCGGTCGACAGCCTGAGCGAATCGACGGGTCTGTTCGGCTATGCGTTCACCGACGTGAATCCCGAATTCAACCGCGACAAAGAAAAGCTGACGATGGGGATCAACTTCCACATCGCCCAGGCGCAGCGTTCCTATGTCGAGCGGATCGACATCAACGGCAACACCCAGACGCAGGACAAGATTATCCGCCGCGAGATCCGCCTGTCCGAAGGCGACGCGTTCAACAGTTTCCAGCTCAAGCGCTCACAGGACCGGATCAATTCGCTCGGCTTCTTCCAGGAGAAGTTCGAGATCAAGAAGACCCAGGGATCGGCGCCCGATCGGGTCGTGCTCACTGCCGACGTGGAAGAGAAGTCGACCGGCGAGCTCTCGCTTTCGGCCGGTTATTCGAGCCTCGAGAAATTCATCATCCAGGCCTCGATCAAGCAGCGCAACTTCCGCGGCAAGGGCCAGGAATTGCGGGCCAGCGTCAATTATTCGAGCTATTCGAAGTCGGTCGAACTGGGGTTCACCGAACCCTATCTCCTCGACAAGAACGTGGCGATCGGCGGCGACATCTTCCGCCGCGATTACAACGCGTTCAACTATATCGGCGATCAGCGCCAGACGACCTACACGCAGGTCTCCACGGGCTTCCAGATCCGCGCCGGCGTTCCGCTGACGGAATATTGGCAGCTCGCGGGTCGCTATGGCCTATCCTATGACGAGGTCGGACTCGACAAATCCACCTATTTCAACCGGGTGACGAACACCTGCGATCCGGTCTTGGCAGGTCGTTATCTCTGCGACGCGATCGGCAACCGTTGGACCTCGTCGGTCGGTTTCTCGCTGATCTATGACAGCCTCAACAGCCGACTCCGACCAAGTGCCGGCCAGCGTGCGGTATTCAGCGGCGATTTCGCCGGGCTCGGCGGCGACGTGAAATATGCGCGCGCTCGTTTCGAGGGTTCGAAATATTGGGGCCTCGGCAGCGGCTTCATCCTCTCGGCGAACGCTGAGGGCGGTTACATCGCGTCACTCGAGAAGAGCCGCGGGGTCGGTATCGACAAGGTTCGAATCACGGATCGCTTCTATCTGGGCGAACCCGATTTCCGCGGCTTCGATATCCGCGGCGTCGGTCCGCGCGTGCAGCGGATCGGATACACGACCGACTCCAGCGGCAATCAGGTCCTGGTGACCGATCGTACGCAGTACGTCGATGATGCGCTTGGCGGCCGTGCCTATTATCTCGGCCGACTGGAAATCGAAATTCCGCTCGGGGCGGGCATGCGGGAAATGGGGCTGCGGCCGTCGATCTATCTTCAGGCAGGTGCGTTGTTTGGCATCACCCGCCCGCTGCCGACAGTCACGTTCCCGACGGTCAAGGATCCAATCACCGGACGTGTTACCGTGTTGCCGCTCAACACGCAGCAGTTCGATACCAGCGGACACCCGCTTTACCTCGTGCCCTCGACCGACGCGACCTATCCCGGGCAGGTCACGACCTGTACGGTTGGTTATTCCGCCACGCTGGGCGGTACCAATTGTGCCGGGACGTCGGTCAATAACCCCTATACCCTTCCAACCGCCCCGTTCCTCGAGCGTTTCGGCGGAGATTCCGCGAAGCCGCGCCTCTCGGTCGGCGCGGGGGTCAACTGGAACTCGCCGTTCGGACCGCTGCGGATCGACGTGGCCTATGCGCTGCTCAAGGATCCAACGGACGACACCAAACTCGTTACTTTCAACGTAGGGACACAATTCTGATGAAAAGCTTCAAGATGGCTCTGCTGGCCGGGCTCATCGTTCCCGCCGCCATTGCCGCGGGCACGCAGGCCAATGCCCAGGTTGCCGGTTTCGCCGTCAGCGATCCGACGGGTGCGATCCTCAGCGTCAAGGCGCTGGGCGTTGCGCACGACCAGATCGTGACCGCGCACAAGGCGGAGCTGGACCAGGTCGCCCCGCGCGTCGCCGCGCTGCAGGCCCAGGTCGAGGCGCTGACCGCGCCGCTCGATACGAACAAGGACAAGAAGGTCTCGCCGGAGGAATATAGCGCTGCGGTTGCAGCGAAGAATCCGATCGTCGAGAAGGTGCGCGCTGCGCAGCAGACGGCGCAGACCGAGATCGCCAAGCTGAACGAGCCGTCCTTCATGGCGCAGGCATGGGCCATCCAGCAGGTCGCGCAGAAATATGACGAAGCGGTGAAGTCGGTCGCGACGGCCAAGAATATCAATTTCGTCATGGGCATGGACTCGCTGCAGTTCGCGCAGCCGGCGGCGGACATCACGTCGGCGGTGACGGCGCAGCTGAACATCTCGGTGCCGACGGTAACGATCACGCCGCCGACCCCGGACAAGTGGCAGCCGTCCCAGTCGATCATCCAGCTGACCCAGGTCTATTTCGAGGCCCTGCAGCGCCAGGCGCAGCAGCCGGGCCAGGCTCCCGCGGCGACCCCAGCCGCACCGGCGAAGAAGCAGCAGGGCCGGTGAACGAGGCGGTGACGACGGGGGCGCTCGGCCCGCTCGATATCGGGCGGGTCATGGCGGCACTTCCCCATCGTTACCCGATGCTGCTGGTCGACCGGGTCGAGGAACTCATCCTCGACCGGTCGATCGCGGCGATCAAGGCGGTGACGATCAACGAAGGCTTTTTCCAGGGGCATTTCCCTGGGCGGCCAATCATGCCCGGCGTGCTCATCGTCGAGGCGATGGCCCAGGCGGCAGGCATTCTCGCGGTCGAATCGCTCGGCCTCGCCGGTTCGGGCAAGCTCGTCTATTTCATGGCGATCGACGGCGCGAAGTTCCGCAAGCCAGTCGAGCCGGGCGTTTTGTTGCGGCTCGACGTCGAGTTCGTCCAGAAGCGCTCCAGCGTGTGCAAATTCTCTGGCCGCGCGATGATCGATGGGCAGCTTGCCGCCGAGGCGAATTTCACCGCGATGATCGCGGATCCGCCCAAGGCCTGAAAGCGCGAAGACCTGCCGCCGCAGGTTGCACTGGGCGCGGCCCTCTGTTAGGGGCCGCGCCTTCGCTGCTGGTCGGAAACCAGCGGCTTTTCGGAGATTCATGACGTGAAAAAAGATATCCATCCCGATTATCACACCATCACGGTGCAGATGACCGACGGCACTCAGTTCCAGACCCGCTCCACCTGGGGCAAGGAAGGCGACCTGATGACGCTCGACATCGATCCCCTGGCGCATCCGGCCTGGACCGGCGGCCGTGGCCAGATGCTGGATTCGGGTGGCCAGGTCGCCCGCTTCAACAAGCGTTTCGGCGGTCTCACGCTCAAGAAGTAAGGGCATGCGCGCCGTCGTTAACGGCGCGTTAGCTATCGCGGACTAGGCTCCCCTCTTCGTCGTGATTGCGAGAGGGGAGCCATGTTCGCCGCCGAATTCGAACCAGCCATCAGCACCGGACGCCGGCGCAGCCCACGCGCCCCCGTGTCGCTGGATGCGCGCGTCGGCCGCGGTGGATATGACCGTGCGCTGTGCAAGGTTACCGATATCTCGCTCCACGGCGCACGCCTCCAGACCTATTCGGCCTTGAAGAAGGGCTCGATGATCTGGCTGACGCTTCCCCGGCTGGGGCAGGTGGCGGCAACGATCGTCTGGGCGGACGATTTCGAGGCCGGCTGCCAATTCCATGAATCGCTGAACGACCAGGCCTTTGCGACACTGGTCGATTATGGGCACGTACCGCACCCCCAGGCTGCCTGAGGATCCAGGCGCAGATCGGCAAACAGCGCTGCGGTCCGGCGGCCGCGCCTGAGATCCGACTGCATGGCGCCCGGGCAGGCAGCCGCAGAGCGCCGTTAACCATCATTGCATCCGGAGCAGAACACGGGCACCCTCGCGTTACATCGCTGGGGGGCGGTCTATGCGGGGAATGTGGCGTTACGCCGTGTCGGGCGCAATTCTATTATCATCATCGTCGCTTCCCGCCGATGCCGCGGAGCGGCTGGTGCTGATGTCGGGCGGGCAGATCTATCTTCTGCTTGCGTCCGATGTCGCCGTGAGTTCGGGGCCCGTGGTTCAGGAGCGACGCGGTGTGCTGCTGTCATTGCCGGGGCTCGCGACGGTCGCGCGGCCGGACGGCTTCGTGGCGCATTGGGAAAGGCTGCCGCGAGCGTCGCTCTCCCCCAATGCATTCGAGCCGATCGCGCAGGATTCAGGCGTTGCTACCGCAGCATGGGATTTGTCCGGCACGGGCAGGGAGGAGACGCGGGATAGCTTCGGCTTCTCGCACCAGGGCGTGTTTCCCGAGCAACGCCGCACGCAACGGCGTTCGCCGATCGACACGTTGCTGATCTTTTCGCTCGGGAGCGACCGCACCGCGAAGATCGCCCTCGACGGCGGCATCGCCGGGGCCGTCTGGGCAATGGTGGCGCGGAGCCGTGTCGATTGGCGGAGAGGGTGGGATTCGAACCCACGGTGAGCGTGAACCCACGGCGGTTTTCAAGACCGCTGCCTTAAACCACTCGGCCACCTCTCCGCGCGCTTCAGCGCTTAGAGCGAGCGCGGTTATTTGTGCAAGCCTTGCGACTATAAGGGGTTCATGTCGCAGGGGGGCTGTGGCAAAGTCCGGCGATGCGGGGTTTCTCCACCATTCTGACTCGACTTGGCGGCGCGATGGCGGCGGTGATCGGCTGTGCGACGCTCGGCGGATCGGCCGATGCGCAGGACGAGGCGGGATTCCAGGCCTTTCTCGGCACGCTTAGGACGCAGGCCGAAGCCCGCGGGATCAGCCGTGCGACGCTCGATGCGGTAATGCCCGGACTGACGCTGAACCCGCGGGTGATCGAACTCGACCGCGCCCAGCCGGGCAGCGACCCCAATGCGCCGGTACCCGATTTTGCCCCGTACAGGATCAAGCATGTCGATGCGGCGCGGATCTCGCGCGGACGCCAGGCCTATCAGGCGCAGCGCTGGCGGTTGCAGAAGATCGAGCAGCAGACCGGCGTGCCCGAATCGATCATGGTCGCGATCTGGGGGCACGAGACGAACTACGGCACGGTGATGGGCGGGTTCGACCTCCCGCGCGCGCTGGCGACGCTTGCCTATGAAGGCCGGCGGCGCGACCTGTTCACGGACGAGTTCCTGTCCTCGCTGCAGATGATCGACCGCGGCGTGCCGGTCTCGCGGCTGAAGGGCAGCTGGGCCGGCGCGACGGGCGGGCCGCAATTCCTGCCGTCCATCTATCTCCGCCTCGCGCGGGACGGCGATGGCGACGGGCAGGCCGATATCTGGACGAGCGAGGCCGACACCCTGGCCTCGATCGGCAATTATTTCGCCAATGCCGGCTGGCGTCCCGGCCAGCCATGGGGCCTGGCGGTGAGCGTCCCGGCAAGTCTCGACCGGACTCAGCTTCCCAACCGGACGATGGCGACGCGCTGCGCCAGGGTGTTCGCACGGCATAGCGGCTGGAAGACCATGGCGGAATGGCGCGCGCTCGGCGTCGTGCCGCTGGCACGCGCCTGGCCGGGGGACACTGTGCTGGCGACGCTGCTGGAACCGGACGGGCCGGGCAAGACGGCGTATCTGCTGACGGGCAACTACCGGGTGATCCTCGATTATAATTGCTCGAATTTCTATGCTCTTTCCGTGGGGTTGCTCGCCGATGCCGTTGAACAATAGCGGCATGATCGCGCTCGCCCTCCTGCTCGCCGGGTGCGGTGGCGGCAGTGGACCACGCGATGCCCCTTTTATCGCGACGCCGCCGCTGGACGGCGGGCAGACCGACCCCGGACCGATGGCGCCGCAATATGATCCGCCGCGTACGGTGGTGCCGGCGTCGACGCTCGACCAGTCGACACCACCGGATATGCCCCGGAGCAGTGGACCGCGCGGCACGTCGGGCGAGCAGCGCTACGACGCCGTGGGCTATGCCGGCTCGTTTGACGGGCGCGGCTTCGGTGTCTTTTCGAGTGCGACGATCACCGTCGGGCACGCTTCGCTTCCGGTCGGCTCCTATGTCGAACTGACCGCGCTCGATACGGGGCGGACCATCGTGGCCGTCGTCGCGGCACAGGCAGGCGATGGGGTCGTCGCGCTGTCGCCGGGCGCGGCACAGCTGCTGGGGACCGGCGAGGGCGGCGCAGTGCGCGTCCGGCTGATCACGCCCTCGATGCAGGACCAGATGGCCTTGCGTTCCGGTCGCTCCGCCGCCCCGCGGATCGATGCACCAGCGACCTTGCTGACCGCGCTGCGGCGCAAGCTGCCGGGGCGGGCGGTCGCGACACCGCCTGTCAGGCCCACGGCGCGCCCGCCCAGGGCCATCGCGGCCCCGCCGGGCGCGCGATACGCGCCGCCGACGACGACCGCGCCCGAGCAGTCGCCGGTCCGATCCGGCTATGCCGTGCAGGTCGCAGCCTTTTCGACCCGCGAGCGCGCCCAGGTTGCTGCCAGGGCGGTCGGCGGGAAGATCGTCGCCGCCGGCGGAATCTTCCGCGTGCAGATCGGCCCCTTTCCCGATACGGTCGGCGCACAGCGCGCGCGTGACGAGGTCGCGCGGCGCGGCTATGCCGATGCCCGCATCCTGCATATCGAGTAACCCCCAAGCGTACGGACCCGTGTCATGAAGAAACTGCTCGCCGCCTCCGCCCTCGCGATCGTGCTGGCCTGCCCCAGCATGGCCGCCGCGCCCGATTTCCAGACGCCGGCGCCGGTCGCTTTCCTGCAGGACCTATCGACCGGCGCGATCCTCTATTCGAAGGATCCGGACCGCCGCATGCCGCCGGCCTCGATGGCCAAGATGATGACGGTCTATGTCGCCTTCGATCTGATCAAGAGCGGCGAGCTCAAGCTCAACCAGGAGTTCGAGGTCAGCCCCGATACCTGGAAGAAGTGGCACGGCCCGGCAGCCGGCTCGACCATGTTCCTCTCCCCGGGCGAGAAGGTCAGCGTCGAGAATCTTCTCAAGGGCATCGTCACGCTTTCGGGCAATGATGCCTGCGTGGTGCTGGCCGAGGGAATCTCGGGTACCGAGCAGGCCTTCACCAACCTGATGAACCAGCGCGCCGCGAAGCTCGGCCTGACCAACAGCCATTTCGGCACGTCGAACGGCTGGCCCGACAATGGCGTGACCTATGTCACCGCCCGCGACCTCGCCAAGCTGGCGACCGCGATGATCCAGGATCATCCGGCGCTCTACAAGAAGTTCTATTCGTTGCCGAATTTCACCTGGGGCAAGACGCTTGGCGCGGGCGCGGATATCACCCAGGCCAATCGCGACCCGCTGCTGGGTCGCGTCGCGGGCGCCGACGGCCTGAAGACAGGCCATACCGACGAGGCCGGCTATGGCTTCACCGGCTCGGCCGAGCAGGGCGGCCGCCGTCTCGTGATGGTGATGGCCGGCCTGACGAGCTCCAACCAGCGGATCGAGGAATCGGTCAAGTTCATGAACTGGGGCTTCCGCGCGTGGCAGGCCAAGCCGATCGTGGCCAAAGGGCGCAAGGTCGAGACCGCCGAAGTCCAGCTGGGCAATGCCAGCACGGTCGGGCTGGTCGCCCCCGCCAACCTGACGGCGACGCTGCCCGCCGGGGTGGCGACCGATATCCAGCTGCGCGTCGTGTATGACGGGCCGATCAAGGCGCCGATCAAGGCCGGGCAGCATATCGCAGACCTGGTGGTGATGACGCCGGACATGCCGGCACAGCGCCTGCCGCTGGTCGCCGAGACCGATGTCGACGAGGCCGGCTTCTTCGGGCGCGTCTGGGCGGGCCTCAAGGGTCTGTTCGGCGGGTGACCGGACGCTTCATCTCGCTCGAGGGCGGGGAGGGGGCCGGCAAATCGACTCAGGTTCGTCGCCTCGCCGAGGCGCTGGGCGCGCGCGGCATCGAGACCCTGGTGACGCGCGAGCCGGGCGGCAGCGAGGGCGCCGAGGCGATCCGCGCGCTGCTGATGCAGGGGGCGGTCACGCGCTGGAGCCCGCACAGCGAGGCGCTGCTGTTCGCGGCGGCGCGCGCCGACCATGTCGAGAAGCTGATCAGGCCCGCGATGGGGGCGGGGACCTGGGTGATCTGCGACCGCTTCATCGATAGTTCGCGCGCCTATCAGGGCGTGGCGGGCGGGATCGACGACGCCGCGGTGCTGGCGCTGCACGCGTTCGGATCGCGCGGCATGCTGCCCGACCGGACCTTCGTGCTCGAAGTGCCGCCCGAACAGGGCCGCGCCCGCGCCGAGGTGCGCGACGGGGCGGATGCGGACCGCTTCGCGGCACGAGGCGACGATTTCCACGCAGCGGTGGCCGCCGCGTTCCGCGGCTTCGCCGAGCGTGAACCGGCGCGGGTACGGCTGATCGACGCTTCGGGGACACCGGAGCAGGTGACCGAAACCCTGCTGGCCAACCTTGCGGACCTGCTCGCATGACCATGCCCGTCGGCAACGAAGCCGCGCACGCGGCCTTTGCAGCGGCGATGACAAGCGGCGCGCTGCATCATGCCTGGCTGTTCGCCGGGCCGGAGGGCGTGGGCAAGGCCAGCTTCGCGCGCGCGGCGGCGCTTCGCCTGCTCGCCGAGGGCGCGGCGCCGGGCACATTGCCGCGCGGCTTCGACGTGCCCGAGGGCGATCGCACGCGATCGCTGGTCGCGGCCGGATCCCATCCCGATTATCGCGAACTGGCGCGCCAGCCCAAGGATCCCGACAAGCCGGGCCAGGACCTGGCGCGCAGCATCCCGATCGCACAGGTTCGCGCGCTCCAGCCGCTGTTCGCCACGACGCCTTCGATGTCCTCACGGCGTGTGGTGCTGATCGATGCGATCGACGATCTCGAGCGCGGCGGCGCCAACGCCCTGCTCAAGAATCTCGAGGAGCCGCCGGCCGGCACGATCTTCCTGCTGATCAGCCACGCGCCGGGGCGGCTGCTCCCGACGATCCGGTCGCGCTGCCGGCTGTTGCGCTTCGACCCGCTTGACGACCGCAGGATGGCGAGCGTGCTGCGCGACGCGCTTCCGGAATGCGACGATGCCGAGATCACCGCGCTGGTGAAGGCAGGGCAAGGCGCGCCGGGACGGGCGCTCGGCTTCGCAGGACTGGAACTGGCCAAGCTCGATGACGCCATGGCCGCGATCGCGCGCGACGGCGATCCGGGCAATACGCGACGCACGAAGCTCGCCAAACTGCTTGCGCCCAAGGCAGCACAACCACGCTACGAGGCCTTCCTCGACCGCGCGCCGGCCTTCATCGCGGCGGCGGCGCCCGCGCGCCGCGGCGCGCAGCTGCGCGTTGCCCTCGACAGCTATGATGCGGCACGATCGCTGGCCGCGAGCGCGCGCGGGCTGTCGCTCGATTCGCAGGCGACCGTGTACGAAATGGCCGGGCTGGTGGCGAAGCTTGCGGGCGATGCTGGCGCCTGACATTTCCCTGTTATCGCGCCCGTAACAGGGAAAATCGCTTTTCTCGGGCCGATTTCGGGTCATTTTTACGTAAATTTCTCCTTTTCTATCAATATATTGCGTCCATATTTCCCTGTTATTGCTGAACAGGGAATTTCAGCGCCGGAACAG
>CAISGR010000139.1 GCA_903884945.1 uncultured bacterium | reverse complement strand
GTTCTCTTGCACGATCCTGCCAAAGCTGAGCGGATCATGCCTCCGGGTTGTTGCCACTCGGCGGGTTTTGCGCTTCAGTTCCGCGATGGAACAGCTGAACGAACTCCGCGATCTGATCGCCCGCCATGCCCGCGGCAGCGGTACCGTCACGCCGGTGCCGAACCTCCGCCTCAGCACTATCGACAGCTTGAGTGCACCCGCGCAGATGGTCTACGAGCCGATGCTCTGCGTCGTCGCGCAGGGCGCGAAGCGCACGATCCTGGGCGACAAGGTGTTCAACTACGATCGCGGCAAGTTCCTCGTCGTCTCCGTCGATCTACCGGTGAGCCGGCGGATCACCCAGGCGAGTCCGGACTCGCCGTACATGGCGATGGTGCTGCGGCTCGACCCGGTCGCCATTGCGTCGCTGCTGCTCGACATGGCGGGAAAGCCTCGCGAGGGGCAGCCCGTGGGGCTCGCGGTCAGCCAGGCCACGCCCGACCTGCTCGATCCGGTGCTGCGACTGGTCCGCCTGCTCGACCGGCCGGCCGATATTCCGGTGCTGGCGCCGCTGGTCGAGCGGGAAATCCTGTGGCGGTTGCTGGAGAGCGAGCAGGGGGCAATCGTCCGTCAGATCGGGCTCGCCGACAGCCGGGTATCGCAGATCAGCCGGGCGGTGCGCTGGCTGCTGGGCCATTACGCCGAACCGCTGCGGATCGACGATCTGGCGCGGATGACGGGGATGAGCGTGTCTTCGTTCCATCGCCATTTCAAGGCGGTGACCGCGATGAGCCCGTTGCAGTACCAGAAGCAGATCCGACTGCAGGCCGCCCGCGAGTTGCTGAGCGCGCAGTCGGGCGATGTCGCCGGAATCGGCTTCAGCGTCGGCTATGACAGCCCGTCGCAGTTCAGCCGGGAATACGGCCGCTTGTTCGGCGCGCCGCCCGGCAAGGACGCCACGCGGCTGCGCGCGTCGTCAATTCCGGAGCGCTCCGTCGCCTGAGAATGCCGTCAGCCCTCGAGGCCCTGGGTCGCGATCCGCGCAGCGAGCTTGCGGGATGGGTCTTGGAGCAAGGGAAGGCTGAGCGCAGCTTCGACGTCGTTGCGGGTGAGGCCGATATCCTTGAGTTCGCGGTTGCTGAACTGCAGCAACGATGCGATTTCGCGGCGCGCCCGCAGCGTGCGCCGCAGCTGCGCGACAGCGCGAAACCCCCGGCTGATCGGGCCGGTCAGGAAATCCCACATCTGGAACGCCGCAACGCGGAACAGCTCCGCGGAAAGAAATCTGGTCGTCATCATCTGCACTCCACTCTACAGACGGCGCAGATTGTATCTTTAATGTACCGCAGTCAATTGCTATATTGTACCGTTACAATCGTAATATCGAAGGCTGGCCTGCAGATCCAGCGGCGAATGCTTCGACTCGGGACGTCCCGGATGATATTGTCATGATACAATGTGATGATGAGTTGATGTTAGTTCGATGACTGACTGGAGCCCAATGATCGGCGACGGAGCGGCACCGCTGTACGAGCGGATCGCCGACGCGATCGAGCTGGATGTCCGCAACGGCCGGCTCGCGGCGGGTGCGCGGCTGCCG
>CAISGR010000138.1 GCA_903884945.1 uncultured bacterium | reverse complement strand
GCGGCGGGCCGTCGCGGTCGTCGCGATCGGGCCCCTCGCGCCCCTCGCGGCCCGGGCCCCCCGGCCCGTCATGCCCGGGGCCGTGGCGGCCATGGCCGTGCCCCATCGGCCCGAGCGGCGTCACCTTGCCGTCGGCGCCGACCAGAAAGGAGGCGCGCACCACGCCGTCGCGGCTCCAGCCCTGGATCGTCACCGGCGCGCCGGTCGCGACCAGCCCGCTGATGCGCGGCCCGCCATCGACCAGGGTGCGGCCGCTGCCGTCGGTCAGCGTGAACATGGTGCCATAGGTCTCGCCGACCTTGCCGCGCACGGTGACGAGGCCGTCATTGCTCCTGAGCGAGGAAATCGCGACCGGGCTGAGCGGCGCCACCTCGATCGTGGGGCCGGCCATCCGCGCCGCGGTCGCGCCGACCGCCCCGCCCGCGCCGAACAGCGCGACGGCGGCCAGCACGGCCCGGCCCGGGATCCGGCGCCGGGGCTTGGTTTCGATTACATCAGTCATCATGGTCTCTCCATGGGGTTTGCGATGAAGCCGTGATAGCGATGCCGCCCCACGCCCCGCTGAACCCGGCCGTTCAGTTTCGGTTTAACCGGTGCGGCTAGCCGGAACGGGAAAGGAGCCCCAGTGCGCATCCTGCTGATCGAAGACGATACGGCCTTGGCCGATGGCATCGCCCGGGCGCTGCGCGCCGAACATTGCGCGGTCGATATCGCCGCCAATGGCGAGGATGGCGCGCATCTCGGCGACACCGGGCAGTATGATGCGGCGGTGCTCGATCTCGGCCTGCCGGTGAAGCCGGGCATCGCGGTGCTGCGCGAATGGCGCGCCGCCGGGCGCAGCCTGCCGGTGCTGATCCTCACCGCGCGCGACGGCTGGTCGGAGAAGGTCGAGGGTTTCCGCGCCGGCGCCGACGACTATATGACCAAGCCGTTCCGCGTGGAGGAGCTGGTCATGCGGCTGCGCGCGCTGGTCCGCCGCGCCGCGGGGCATGCCGCCACGCGCATGGCCTGCGGCCCGCTCAGCTATGATTCGCAGACCGGCCAGTTCGAGCTGGACGGCCTGCCGCTGCGCCTCACCGCGCTCGAATGGCGCGTGCTCTCGGCGCTGATGCTCCGCCGCGACGTGGTGGTCGACCGGCTCGACCTGATCGAGCGCGTCTATGAAGGCGATGCCGATCCCGATTCCAACTCGCTCGAGGTGATCGTCGGGCGCCTGCGCCGCAAGATCGGCCGCGACCTGATCGAGACGGTACGCGGCCGCGGCTATCGCCTGAGGAGCCCGCCGGCATGAGGCTGGTCCCGCGCTCGCTGTTCGGGCGGCTGGCGGCGCTCTCCGCCATCGCGACGATCGCGGCGCTCGCCTTCGCGGCGCTGGGCATCGGCGCGGTGCTCGAGCGCTTCGTGATGCAGGGGCTCGACCAGCGGCTCGACGCGCAGATCGCAGTGCTCGCCGCCGCGGTGCGGCCCGATGGCAGCATCGATCGCGGCCGCATCGTCCAGCTCCCGGCCGAGGGCGAGCGGCATGACCGCACCGGCGGCGGCGGCTGGTGGATCGAGCGCGACGGCCATTTCGTGATCGGCTCGCTCCCGCCCGCGGCGATCGCCGCGCTGACCGATCCCGCCAACGCCCCGCCACCCGGCTTGCGCCTGGGGCCGGGCCGCGGGATCGATCGCCACGATCGCGACGACGCCGAGGAAGCAGCCCGCCCCCAGCCCTTTGACGGCTGGGTCGGCAGCCATCGCTATCACGGCCGGCGGCTGGCGCTGGACGGCACGGCCGGCGCGGTGACGATCACGGCGGTCGCGCCGCGCGCGCTCGTCGCGCGGCCGATCCGCGCTGCCATGGCCCCGCTGCTCGGCTCGCTGCTGCTGCTCGGGCTCGCGCTCGGCACCGCGACGCTGGTCCAGCTCCGCCTCGGCCTGCGCCCGCTCGCCCGGCTGCGCCGGTCGCTGGCGGCGGTCCGCGCCGGCGCCACCGCGACCGTGCCCGACGACCAGCCGACCGAACTGCAGCCGCTCGCCCGCGAGCTCAACGCGCTGCTCGGCGAGAATGCCGCCGCGCTCGCCAATGCCCGCGGGCACGTCGCGAACCTCGCCCATGGCCTGAAGACGCCGCTCGCCACGCTCGCGCTCGGCCTGCGCGATCCCGCGCGCGATCCGGACGGCGCGCTCGGCCGCGAAGTCGCGCGGATCGACCGGGCGATCCGCCATCATCTCGGGCGCGCCCGCGCCGGCACGCCCGGCGGCGCCGCACGGCTGCGCACCGCGCTTGCCCCGGCGCTCGACGGGCTGATCGAGGCGCTCGGCCGGATCCATGCCGATCGCGGCATCGTCGTCGAGCGCGCGGTCGAGCCCGGCCTCGCGCTCGCGGTCGATCCGCAGGATCTCGACGAGTTGCTCGGCAACCTGCTCGACAATGGCTGGCGCTGGGCCGCCAGCCGCATCCGGATCGAGGCGCGGGCCGATCCCGCCACCGGCCGCGCCCGCATCACCATCGCGGACGACGGCCCCGGCATCCCCCCCGCCGACCGCGCCGAGGCGCTGCGCCCCGGCCGCCGGCTGGACGAGCGCGGCAGCGGCCACGGCTTCGGCCTGTCGATCGTGCGCGAGCTGGCGGAGCTGTCGGGCGGCACGCTCGCGCTCGAGTCGGCGCCGGCGGGCGGGCTGGCGGCGATCGTCACCCTCCCGCTGGCGGGATCTCCGCCAGCGGGCTGAGTGACAAAATTTTCACGAGTTCCGTGTTCGTTCTCTTGCCTTTCCCCAACCCCGCAGAACTCCACGCGTCGCTGCACCGCAACGTTTCGTCGATGCCATGAACCGACTCAAATTAGCGACGAACCGAGTCTCCAATTTGTCATTTACCGTCTTGCGCAGCGTCCTGAATGGGCACAATCTGTTGGGGTTGAGTTCGGGGGCGAACCCAAGGACTGGTAGAGCAATCACCGCAACCCCATATTGCGGACATACCCACCCACGCAGCTAAGATGCGGGGGCGAGGCCGATTTTGTTCTCCGCCGGGTCGCCCGAAATGATAACATGGGGGTTCGCCCCCGATTCGAACGGACCGGGAACGCCGCCAGGCAAGCCGGTCGGGTAACTTTGACTGGAACCGGGGACGTAAAGCGATGGATTTCAGGGACAGCCAGGAAGCGAGCGTAAACATGGCCACCGACGCAATCGACGTCGCCACGACGAATGCGGCACCTGCCGCCGACACCAGCAAGCCCGACATGTCGAGCCAGCATGGCGGGGCGAAGCGCAAGCTCGCCGAGCGCGGTGATTCGAAGGAAGTGAAGCAGCAGCTCTATCCGGTCGAGGTCGATCATTCGCGCGACGCGCTGCTCACCGATTTCGGCAAGGAGACGCTGAACGACCGCTATCTCCTCCCGGGCGAGCGCTACCAGGACCTGTTCGTCCGCGTCGCCTCGGCCTATGCCGACGATGCCGCGCACGCGCAGCGCCTCTACGACTATATCTCGCGGCTGTGGTTCATGCCCGCCACGCCGGTGCTGTCGAACGGCGGCACCGGGCGCGGCCTGCCCATCTCCTGCTTCCTCAATTCGGTGCCGGACAGCCTGAACGGCATCGTCGACACCTGGAACGAGAATGTCTGGCTCGCCTCGCGCGGCGGCGGCATCGGCACCTATTGGGGCAATGTGCGCGGCATCGGCGAGCCGGTCGGCCTCAACGGCAAGACCAGCGGCATCATCCCGTTCGTGCGCGTGATGGATTCGCTGACGCTCGCGATCAGCCAGGGCAGCCTGCGCCGCGGCTCGGCCGCCTGCTATCTCGACATCTCGCACCCCGAGATCGAGGAATTCCTCGAGATCCGCAAACCCTCGGGCGATTTCAACCGCAAGGCGCTCAACCTGCACCACGGCGTGCTGATCCCCGACGCCTTCATGGAGGCAGTGCGCGACGGCGCCGAATGGGCGCTGACCAGCCCCAAGGACGGCAGCGAGCGCGGCCGGGTCGATGCCCGGTCGCTGTTCCAGAAGCTGGTCGAGACCCGCCTCGCCACCGGCGAGCCATACATCGTCTTCTCGGACCATGTGAACAAGGCGATGCCCAAGCATCACCGCGACCTGGGGCTCAAGGTCTCGACCTCGAACCTCTGCTCGGAGATCACCCTGCCGACCGGCAAGGACCATCTCGGCAACGATCGCACCGCGGTCTGCTGCCTCTCCTCGCTCAACCTCGAGACCTGGGACCAGTGGAAGGACGCCAAGGGCTTCATCGAGGACGTGATGCGCTTCCTCGACAATGTCCTGCAGGACTTCATCGACCGGGCCGAGCCGGGCATGGAGCATGCCGCCTATTCGGCGATGCGCGAGCGCTCGGTGGGCCTCGGCGTGATGGGCTTCCACAGCTTCCTCCAGGCACGCGGCCTCGCCTTCGAAGGCGCGATGGCCAAGAGCTGGAACCTGAAGATGTTCAAGCACATCAAGGGCCAGGTCGACGAAGCCTCGATGCAGCTCGCGGTCGAGCGCGGGCCGTGCCCCGACGCGGCCGACATGGGCGTGATGGAGCGCTTCAGCTGCAAGATGGCGATCGCGCCGACGGCGTCGATCAGCATCATCTGCGGCGGCGCCAGCGCCTGCATCGAGCCGATCCCGGCGAACATCTACACCCACAAGACGCTCAGCGGCTCCTGGTCGATCCGCAACCCGTATCTCGAGAAGCTCCTCATCGAGAAATCGAAGAATTCGGATGCGGTGTGGAACTCGATCCTCGAGCAGGGCGGCTCGGTCCAGCATCTCGACTTCCTCACCCAGGAGGAGAAGGACTGCTACAAGACCAGCTTCGAGATCGACCAGCGCTGGCTGATCGAGCTCGCCGCCGACCGCACGCCCTATATCGACCAGTCGGCCTCGCTGAACCTGTTCATCCCGGCCGATGTGGAGAAATGGGACCTGCTGATGCTCCACTTCCGCGCCTGGGAGCTCGGCATCAAGTCGCTCTACTATCTCCGCTCGAAGAGCATCCAGCGCGCCGGTTTCGCGGGCGGCGTGGAAGCCGACAACACGATCGACCTGCGCGAGATCCAGGTCGAATCGAAGGACTATGACGAGTGCCTGGCGTGCCAATGATCCGCCCGATCATCGCCCTTTGGCCAGGCACGCTGGCGTGCCGGTGAGGTGGTTCGTCTAGGCCACCCTTCCGCACCTGCCCGCTCGGCGATGCCGAGCGGGCCAGCATTGGGCGAACTGCGCCCCGCGCAGCTCGGGCCATGCCCGGGGGCATGGTCGACCCGATGCACCTCTCCCGCCGCGAGCGGGAGAGGTGGGGGAGAGGATATGAGCTTACGCTTCTTCCTCGAACGTCACGGCCACGTCGGCATTGGCGCTGAGCCGCACCTTGTCGCCCTCGACATCGGCGACCAGGCCGAGCGAGATGTAATGATGGTGCCCCTTGTGGCCCCCCTCGCCGCTGTCGGTCTTGGTCAGCTTGATGCGGTGGCCGTCGACATGGTCGACCGTGCCGACATGGACGCCATCGGCGCCGATGACTTCCATATGTTCCTTGATTGCGCTCGCGTCAGCCATGTGCAGTCCTCCTTCGTTACGGGTGCGGCACCACAACGCACCCGGCGCCGATTCGATGCAAGTGCGGAGAAATCCCCATGGTGGTGACGATCGCCTGCTTCCTGGTGTTCCTCGGGGTGCTCGTCACGATGATGGCGAGTCGCGAGGCGAAGAAGGACAGCCTCGGCCAGCGCATGCCGCCGGAGCGCGCCAAGGTCGCCGCGCTGGCGCTGTTCGTGGCGGGCATCGGCCTGTTCGCCTGGTCGCTCTATCTGCGGACCTTCGCATGAACGCCCGCGCCCGCATCTCCACCCTGCGCCGGCTCGCCCCCCTCGCGCTCGCCGCGAGCCTGTCCGCCTGCGCGCACCAGGTCGGCTCGGCGGTGCAGCCCGCCGCGCCCGGCTTCCTGCTCGGCGTGTGGCACGGCTTCATCTTCCCGGTCGCCTGGATTCTCTCGCTCTTCCTGCCCGACGTCGCCGTCTATGCCGTGCCGAACAATGGCGGCTGGTATGATTTCGGCTATTTCATCGGCATCGTCTTCCTCGGCGTCGGCTCGCACCGCGGATCGAAGACCGTCTATGTGCGGACCCGCCGCGGATGAACCGCGCCCCGCTCATCATGACGCTGGTCGCCACCGCCGCCGGGATCGGCGGGCTGGTCGTGTTCACCCGCCCGGCGCGGACCGAGGGCGCCATCTATGGCCGCCGCATCGCCGGCACCATGCTGCTCGCGCTGGCGCTGCTGCTCGGCCGCTTCGCCTGGGCGCTCAATTCCTGGGGGACGGGATCATGACCATGCCCGCCTTCCCTCTCTTCGCCGCCATCCTGTCTCAGAACCCGAAAGCGTAAGGACCAGTCCATGTCCCTTCTCGAAGCCCGCAAGCAGTACAAGCCGTTCGAATACCCCTGGGCGTTCGATTTCTGGAAGCGCCAGCAGCAGGTCCACTGGATGCCGGAGGAAGTGCCGCTCGGCGAGGATTGCCGCGACTGGGCGCAGAAGCTCAGCGACCATGAGCGCAACCTGCTCACCCAGATCTTCCGCTTCTTCACCCAGGCCGATGTCGAGGTGCAGGATTGCTATCACGAGAAATATGGCCGCATCTTCAAGCCGACCGAGATCAAGATGATGCTCGCCGCCTTCTCCAACATGGAGACGGTGCACATCGCGGCGTACAGCCACCTGCTCGACACGATCGGCATGCCCGAGAGCGAATATGGCGCCTTCCTCGAATATAGCGAGATGAAGGACAAGCACGACTATCTGCAGACCTTCGGCGTCGACACGGACGAGGATATCGCCAAGACGCTGGCGATGTTCGGCGGCTTCACCGAGGGGCTTCAGCTCTTCGCCAGCTTCGCCATGCTGATGAACTTCCCGCGCTTCAACAAGATGAAGGGCATGGGCCAGATCGTCACCTGGTCGATCCGCGACGAGAGCCTGCACTGCGAGGGCATCATCAAGCTGTTCCACGCCTTCTGCAAGGAGCGCGACTGCCTCACCAAGTCAGTCCGGCAGGACATCATGGACATGTGCCAGACGACCGTGCGGCTGGAGGATAATTTCATCGATCTCGCCTTCGAGATGGGCCCGGTCAACGGCATGACGCCCAAGGAGATCAAGAAATATATCCGCTACATCGCCGACTGGCGGCTAGGCCAGCTCGGCATGAAGCCGATCTACATGATCGACGAACACCCCCTGCCCTGGCTCGCCCCGCTGCTCAACGGCGTGGAGCACGCCAACTTCTTCGAACAGCGCGCGACGGAATACTCGAAGGCCGCGACGCGGGGGAACTGGAACGAGGTGTGGGAAGGCTTCGACAAGCGCCAGAAGGCCAAGGCCGGGCCGGCGGCGAATGAGGATGCCGGCAATGCGGCTGCGGGCGGTGATATGTTCTCGCGGGCTGGCGTGGCGGCGGAGTGAC
Source organism: uncultured bacterium (assembly GCA_903884945.1). Lineage (GTDB taxonomy): Bacteria > Pseudomonadota > Alphaproteobacteria > Sphingomonadales > Sphingomonadaceae > Sphingomonas. Next base: position 23,028 of record CAISGR010000138.1, on the reverse strand, counting down.
ATTCTGACGCCTCCAATAATATCTGACGACTAAAGGCGCTCCGGCGAGCGCCTTTAGTCGCACGAGAAGAAGGAGAATTGCGCGGTATATTGTGCAAGCCCCCTCAGAATTGAGGACCATCGCAATTTAGCTGCTCTATGTCGTACCTTGCCTGTCCCAGCCATTGCTGCGCTATCGTCTTTTCGGCGCCCTTGACCCGATTTAATAAATCCTTAGGATATTCACTGGGTGTGGGGGGACTAAGGCATTGAATAAGGAAACATGGCTGGCAGCGTTAACCTCGGACACGTTTGGACAGGTTTCCTATGAGACGTGGCAAGACCTTCATTCTATCTGGGCGCGGCCCGGTTTCAGACATATGACTTGGCAAGATTACCTCAGCCATGCTTTCGACGCAGGAATCGTCGACCTCACCAATGTCGACAATATGCAACACGCCCTCGAGGGCGCCATGTCTGCAATAAATAACCCAAGAAAAACACTCAAAGTAATTACAAACTCCGGCAGAAAGGATGGCATTACTGTACTTTCGAGGGCGACAAAGCTATCCTTTAACCAGTGCGTCGCCTTATGCTTAAGAAGAGGATACCTCGTTCTTTGCTGAAGGAGAATTCCGCATGAAGAACCTATCTTCGAAGACGACATTTCTCGATCAGGCGGTAAGAGCGACCGACGGGACGGACGCCAGTTACGACGCCTTGTTCGACAAGAAAAATCATGGATATAGAAAAGAGATCATGGGACCCCAGGATTTCTTTGAAGACGATTCTCTCGGCACCCGCCAGCGATTGATAGATCGTCATTTCTCGAAGAATCCACTCGTCCGGCTCGGCCTCCGGATTCAAATTATGTTCGAGAAGACATAGCCTTGAGGATCTTGTATGCTCACATACGAACAATACAAGTCCGATATCAGCCGAGAGTCGAGCATACAAAATCAGTGGCTTAAGCGTATCAAGAGCCTGGGTATCAACAAATCGGAGCTGAAAGTTGTCACCCTCCTGGGCGCAACCAAGATAACGGTTTCACTTGATGAGTTCGATCGCATCAAGGCGAATGGCCGAACGGCTGAAGAAATTGCCGAGGAAGCTTTTGAACAAATTCGAACCTCAACCGTATCTTTAATACGCTTCTACAACGAAAAAATTACAGAATATCTCGAAAACAATGAAAAGAGATATGCCGTTGCCTTAAAGCAGTACAAACACCTTCCGATTGTTACGTATAAAGCGAAGAGCGCTATTGAAATCGAAAATATAAGAATCAACTCGCAACAAAATATTCTTCGATTGGTTCAGGCCGAACCATTCCACAAACTCGACTATGAAGCGTGGGCGGGGCTTACCAATCAGTGCGGTGAAAGTGCAGATAGCCTGAAAAATCTGGCTAGCGAACTTTCAAAGGAAAGGGCGGATTGGCAGAAATACGCCGACGATGCGCGCCGGCTTCAACTGGCTTTCTGGGCGCTCGCGCTTTCATTCCTGGGCTTGGTGATCTCCCAAGCGCCGGCCTGGTATAAGATTTTCACGAGCGACAAGGATACGCATGGACTGTCGCTCGACTGTACTCAGCTTACGCCGCGAACCTTCAAATGTATAGGATTGAACGAGAAGAAGTAGAAATCTGCGGATTTGAATGATGGCGCTAGTTTACTTAGCCGCTGAACCAGCCTCCCTCTCTCACCCTAAGTGAGGCTCGGCGATGGCCGGTCCACCTATCGTTCGACATTGCCGTGACAGCGAGCCGCGCCAGGATATCCGCATGACCCAACCATCAGACCCGGAAATGACGATTGCGGGCGGCTGGCATGCGACACGCTCGATCGCCTTGCGGTTCTCATCACCGCAGGGTGCGGACCGGTCCCGGCGGCTGCGTTCGAGGGGCCGGTCGACATATTCGACCTCGAAGGACGGCTTCCGGAGCTACCCTCCAACGGAACCGCCCGGCGGGGGATCCCAACCGGGACATGTCGAGCTTAGGGGCCCTCGCCCAACGTCGCCTCTTCGCGTTCGACTGGCCCGACATCCATAAGGTCGCTGCCGACCAGACAAGCGCTTATGAACTTATGGCGGCGCCATCGGCCCCTCGTCATCTGCCGGACCTCGCGGACGATCTCCGCAGCACCGCCGAGCGCGTCCGGCTGGATGCCGACCTGGCGCGAACCGAGCGTCTGACGATCGATCCGTAATGAAAGGCTCGGTCTTCGGCCCGGTTGGCCAGAGATTCAGGCCGGTCCGACGCCGAGCGACCCACCCAAGACGATATACCAGCTTCAGTTCATCGTCATCGCCTCCGTCTCCCATAGGCCTATTGGAGACGGACGCATTTTTCCCATCTTCTGTGCCCATGCAAAACGCAGCCGGCGCTCGAGCAGCAGCGCGATCCTATCTGGCAGGAAACGCGGACCATAACGGGATTTCACATCGTCCAGCGCGCGTCGCGTATAGCCTTCCACTCAATTGTGAGCAGCAACGGCTCCGCTCGCTAACCGACCCTGTCCAAATCGAAAAGGCCCTGCTCGATCTCCCATCGGTCTTCGTCTCCAACACTGCCCAGCGTCACTTCAAGCCGACGTCGCACCGGTTCAGATAACAGCCACGCGCCAACCCGTTGGCGAACACTGACGTGAACTTCATCCCAGAAGCCGCCCCCGATGCTGCCGCCCCGCCCCAGCCGCTTTGCACTCCCCGACACGAAGCGCGATAATTGCAGGCCGGCCACTGCCGCGGTCGCCGCCTCCCACGCGTGCAGGAACGACTCCAACGGCTGGTCGAGCCGCGCCAGGCCGCAAAGCCAGTTCTCGGTGTCCATCCATGCAGAGCCTTCACCCTCGAGCGAGCAAAGGAATGCCGTCTCGAACAGGTTCAATACCGCATGGCGTTGAACCGCTGGCCAGGTTTCCCACTGGCTCATCATCAGCCGGCTCGCGATGACCGGTGGATCGGCACCGACCCATCCGGTGTTCGCTACCGCGAGTGCAAGGATGCGCGGCAGGAAATATCGATAGTCCTGCGCAGAACCGACTGTCGTTATTGCCCAGCTAGAATAGGGGCCAATCGCGTCGTCGCTCAGGTCGCGAAGGGGCGCGGCGGTCAGCATACGCAGCAGCGCATCGCCATCCCGTGACGGTGCCGCCCGCCAATGCGTCGGGCGCGGCTCGCGGGCGAACACCTCGTAGCCGCGCTCGACGGCTGAGCGGAGCGCGTCGTTGGCGATCATCGACGACACGAAGTGGAACGGCTCGCCCACTCCCTCACCGCCCCAACCCCGCCAGCCACCGGAGTATCTCGCTCTCCAGCCGGATGCGCCGGTCGGACCAGCCATGGTCGGTCGCGACATGCACGGTCGACAGCTTCGTGCCGCCGGCCGCCTTCACCGCCGCGGCCAGCCGGTCCGCCTCGGGCGCAAAGCCGTCGTCCGAGGTCAGCACGAACAGGCGGGTGCCGGTCAGGCGCGGTGCCGCCTTCACGAAATCGAATGCATCGGCATGCGCGATCGCCTCGTCGGCCATGATCGCGCCGCTCGTATCGGCCAGCGCCTCGAGGCCGTTCTCGGTGAACAGCGCTGTCGCGGTCTCGCGCGGCATATGGCCGAGGAAGCCGATATTGCCGGGCGAGATCAGCGCCGCACCCAGCAGCCCCGGGTCGTGCGCCGCGGTCAGCGCCGTCACCCACCCGCCCAGGCTGTGCCCGACCATCGCGATGCGCGCCGGGTCGATCCCCAGGCTTGCGGCGTTCGCCGGGGTGCGCAGCCAGGCCAGCACCGCATCGGCATCCGCCAGGTCGTTGGCGAAGCGATAGCTGCCCGGGCTCCCCCAGGAGCCGCGATAGTTGAAGGTGATCACCGTCCAGCCGGCCCGCCGCATCGCCTGGGCGAGATCGAGATTCTTCTCGTTGCCGGGCAGGCCGTGGCACAGCAGCACCACCGGATGCGGCCCCGCCCCCGCCGCGACATAGGCGATGCCGTTGATCGCCACGCCGCCGCTCGGGATATGCAGCACCTCCATCCGCGCCGGATGCGCTGCATCGCGCACCGGATCGGTGAAGATCGCCGCCGGCACCGCCTGCGCCGTCGCATGGGGCGCCACGGGAAGCGCGCCCACCGCGGCCAGTGCCATGATCCAGCCTCTCATCGCCTTCTCCCCTTCCCGGCATGATCGCCGCGCGATAACTCAACTCATCTAATTGATAAATAAAGATAATATATCTCACGACCGGGTTCGAAAATGTCAGCGACCCTCCTGACATTTTCACCCGCCGCGCCTGATTCAACCGCCTCGCCAGGGCCGCCAGGAAGCTGTCCCGGCGGGTAGCCGCGTCCCTGTCTCCCCCGCCTGTTTCCCATCCTTGCAGCGAGAACGCCATCCGGAATCCGACATCCTCCGCGTCACGCCCGCCCTCCCCCGCCGCGGGCGTTCATGCGATAGCCATTGGGCGATCGGTACGGCCGCCGCGGGGGACCCATGTGGAAAGGCAAGCATGACCATCGCCCGCCAAAGCCCCGCCCGCCCGACCAGCCTGCTCGCGTTCGGCGCGGTCGCCGATGGCCCCGCCTCCAGCAGCGCGGCCACCTCCGCCGCGCTCAACGCCTTCGGCCGATGGGCCCGTGCCGAATCGGCGGCCGGCCGCGCGGTGCATGTCACGGTGCCGCCGGGCACCTATCATTTCGATCAGGTCGCCGCCGCGGATTGCTTCAAGGGCATCGCGACCCTGGTCTTCTCCGCTTATGGCGCGACCTTCCTGCAGACCTCGCCCACCGGCTTCCCCTGGCCGATCGGGAGCGACACGCTGTTCTTCCGCAATGCCGCCAATCCGCTGATCCGCTCGGCGAGGAAGGGCGCCACCCGGGTCGTCGCGTCGACCCCGTCGGAGCTCCGCCATTTTGCCGCCGGCGAGATGGTGATGATCGCCGGGCTGGATCTCCAATATGGCGGCTATCCGCCGAACCTCTATTGCTTCGATTTCGTGCGGATCGAGCGGATCGATCCGGCCAGCGGCGCGATGGCCTTCACGCCGCCGCTCAACCATGATTATCAGGCGACCTTCCCCGCCTATCCGGCGCTGGAGAAGTTCGGCCGCTCGCGCATCTTCAAGCTCGATCGCAACGGCTTCACCTGGGATATCGATCACAGCTTCCTCGGGGTCACCTGCCGCCACGGGGTGAAGGCGCACAGCAACTATATCCCGGCGCAGGGGCGCAAGCTCACCTTCCGCGATTGCGACGTGCCGGGCTTCGCCGAGAGCATCTGCGAGGCGTTCCTCGCCGAGCGGTGCATCGAGCGGCTCTACACCGAGCCCGACAAGCTCGTCAGGAAATCGGTCCGCCGCCACGGCGATTTGCGCGCCGGCTTCGGCCTGCAGAGCGCGAGCATCGACCTGGCGATCGCCGAGGACTGCACGATCAACCTGGTCGCGATCGGCGGGAAGAAGCTCGTGCTGCGCAACTGCACCATCGGGCAGGTCGGCTATGGCGGGCTGCTGGGCTTCAACGACGAGGCGGTGTTCGAGGGGTGCCGCATTGCCTCGGCGCCCTATTTCTTTCCCTATCCGCCGACGGGCGCCCGCTACAATTTCGTCGACGGCGTCAACGTCACCTATGCGGACGGCATCTTCACGGTGCTGAAGAACGATCAGTCGGGCATCGCCCATGGCGGCGGGCTGGCGAACTGGAATCTCCTGCCCGGCCAGCCACTGTCCTTCTGCCGCGGCACACCGGGCGACACGACCGCGAACGGTTCCCACATCGCGAGCGATCTCGGCGCCGGCCGCGTCGTCTCGATCAGCGACCGGCCCGACGCGGTGGTGATCGCCACCACGCTCAAGGCGGCCCGCGTGCCGGCCTGGTCGTCGGGGCAGATCTTCGTCAAGCGGCGCAACCCGCCGGTCCTGCGCGACTGCACGGGTGCCGAGCCGGTGCGGCTCGCCGCGGAGGCGGCCCGCGCCGGCAAGGATTTCGGCGCCTATTTCCGCTATCGCTTCGACGCCGCGAATATCGCCCAGGGCGCCGTGATGCAGGGCCGCACGGGCCGGCTGGTGCGCTTCCGCGCCACGGTCGTGAAGCCGATGACGGGCAGGCCCGACGCGATGCTCACCATCGGCGAAACGGCCGCGTACCGCGCGAGCACGATGGACTCCCCCTGCCACTACCAGATCGATATCGACCTGACCGTGCCGGGCGTGCGGGAGTTCAGCGAGACCGGGTTGCGCGGCTCGACCGGCAAGGACCGCGTCTCCTGCGACGGCGCGCGCCAGGCCACGCTGCCGGCCGACCGCTGGTGCGAGAACGGCATGCCGCTGCTGTTCTGCACCGGCGCCCCCTTCACCGCAAAGCCCGCGGACGCGCCGGTGGTCGAGCTGATCTTCGAGTTCGACATGGGGCTGCTGGGCCGGCACACCGTGATCGGCCCGCTTCGCTGACCGCGCCCGCGCCCTACCGGTCGCCCAGGTCGACGACGATGATCGCCTCCGCCGTCACTGCGGCGAAGCGCGGCGCGGTCGGGTGCACCGCCAGCAACGGGCAATCGTGCACGATGCCTTTGCGGGATTCGGCACCGGGGGCGGCGACCACCGCGATGTCGGGCCAGGCGAGCGGTGCCTCCATCCCCGGCGCCCACCAGTGCGGATGACCGTTCTCGACATAGAGCGCCCCGCCAGCGCAGGAGAAGAGCGAAGCCTGCGGGTTCCACGCCGTCGACTGGCTGATCCACGCGCCATCCGGGACGGACCATATCCCGGAGGCCGGCGTCGGCTCGTCTTCGTCATGGTCGAGATCCCGCAGGTCGGTCGTGACCAGCACCCGCTCCGCATCGAGCCAGCACGCGGCATAGACCTCTCCCCGCGTCACCGATGGCTGCATGGCACCGAACGGACCTTCCTCCCGGTCGAGCGAACGCGGGTCTTCCAGCGCGCGGGCGACGTCGAAGATGCAGAAGCCGTTCCAGGGATGCCAGACCCACCCCGCCGAGAGCAGGAAACGCCCATCGGGGCTGAAGCTCAGCCGCGAATGGAAGATGTCCTGGCTCTTGCCCCGGCGCCGGGTGAGCCGCTTGCCCTTGTCCAGCGTGTCGATCTCGAGGCGGTCATACGTCTTCGGGCAATGCGCGATGACTTCCCGGCCGTCACACAGCCGGCCGAGCGCGATCGGATAGGCATAGTCGTCGGCATGACAATAGCTGCGGTCGATCTCCCGCAGCATCGACCCGTCGTCGACGAGCAGCCCCTTTGTCTGGCGCTCGGCATAAAGCGCGCCGTAGAGACCGGATGGCGAGGCGAGCGCGCGATCGAAGGCGTAGGGGAAGCGACCACCGAGCATGATCGGGCTCCCATCCTCCAGCCAGCGCGCAGCGCCGATCCGGTCGACAAGTTCGTCGCCCTGCCAGACGAGCGACCGTGGTGGCCAGGTGAAGCTGTAGCGCTTGATCGGGGAGCCGGTCATCGGATCGCCTCTAGCAGCTATCGTCGCCGGGCGCGCGCGGCGCTATCCCGCCTCGAACACTGCCTCGATCCGCGTATTGCGATCGATCGGCAGCGTGATCGACGGCCCGGTCTTCTCCATGGACTTGCCACCCTGCTGGATCACCCAGCGCGCGAGCCTCGCGCCATCGGGCGGCGTCGCCACGGCGATCTCGGTTTCGCCGCGCTTGCCGTCGAAGATGCGATAGGTCTCGGAGAAGCGCTCCGCCGACACACCCGGCATCGCCAGCGCCGTGAACCCGTCGGAGGATGCCACGTCCAGCACGACCTGCCGGGATTTCGCCTTCACGCTGCTGACGACCATCGCGAAATCGAGCCGCTTGATCTTCGGCGCCGGCTTGCTGCCGCGCAGGTTGAACGCCGCCTTGAGCGTCAGCGTCGTCCAGGCCGAGGGCATCGCCATCTTCTGTTTGATCTTCTCGTCGCTGTCGTCGAGGATCAGGTTGATCAGGTCCTTGGCCAGCGCGCTCTGCTGCGCCTGGCTGATCTGGCGGTCGGCGAAATGATAGCGATAGGATTTGACGAGCGAGACGGGCAGCCTCAGCCCGTAGAGCTGGTCGTCGTTGCGCACGATCCCCAGCTCGCCGATCTCGATGATGATCTCGACATCGCCCTTGTCGGGCAGGTCGCCGGCATCGCCCTCGAAGACGATCCGCTTCAGCGAGATGTCCGCCATCATCTGGCGCTGCCAGTCGGGCTCGATGATGCCCAGCCTGAGGGTGCTGAGCTCGGCGCTCGACCCGTCGTTCAGCGCCGCGATCGCCCCCGGCTCATTCTCGGCGTCCAGCACGAAATGGACATCGCGGTCCACCATGGCGAGCTTTTCCAGGTCCTTGATCAGGCGCCGGCGCACCTCCGCCAGGTTGCTCGCGAACAGCGGCTTCAGCCGCGCGACGCGGTCGCGCACGTCGCGATCGGTCCATTTGTGCAGCGGGCTCTCGCTGAGCAGGGTGTTGACCTGCTCGTACAGGCTGTCGAGCGACCAGTTGACGTCGACCGACACGAGCAGCGAGGATTCGAACGCGCGCACCAGGTTGTACAGCGCCTCGGTAAGCGAGAGCCGGGCGCGGTTGCGCATGCCCTCGATCGCGGTGAAGGCATTGGCATTGAGCAGGCGCGTCCGCGCCGAGGCGTCCTTGTCGAACAGCCCGGCAAGGCTGTCCATGTTGCCGGCGAGATCGGCATAGCCCTGCCCGACCTGCTGGCCGAGCTGGATGACCTCCTCATAGACGGCCGCGCGCTGCTCGATCAGTTCCTTGATCTCCTTGGAGAGCTTCTTCCAGGTCTCGTCCTGCGCGGCGAGCTTGGCGAGCTGAGTCTCGATCTCGGCCTGGGGAAGCTGCATGCTCTCATAAGCCTTTTTGAGGTGCGACGCGGCCGGCCCGAGCCCCTTGCCGACCGTGGACCAGGCCGAGGGCTTGGTCTGGGAAAGCTTCTTGATGTCGTCGACCGACAACTTCTTGCCGCCCTCGGCGCCGGCCAGTTCCTTCGCTTCGTCCTTGGCTTTCTTGATGACCTCGTCGGCGTCCTTCTTGGCCGCCTTGTACGCGTCGACGGTGTCGCCGAGCTTGGTCTTGAGCGAACCGATGACCTCCTTCGGATCCTTGTCGAGGAAATCGGTCGCCTCCGCCGCCATCGAAGCGACGCCGCCCAGGATCGGCTGGCCGACGGGCACGACCTGGCACAGGGCAGCGGCGAGGTTCGCGGCGAACTTGATCTGCCCGATCTTCGCCAGATCGCCCGACGCCTGGTTGTAGAGACGCGTATATTCGACGCCAAGCTTGCCCTGCACCGCATCCTGCGCGGCGGCGAGCGCGTCGATTCGCTGCGTGAGCGCGGTCGACCGGGCCTCGCCGTCCCTGATCTGCTCGACGAGCTTCGCATTCTCCTTGAGGATCAGCCGCGCCGCCGCCTCGCTGCTCTCGGCCGACTCGGCCTGGGCGCGCTGCTTCTCGACCACCCAGGCGGTGAACATCAGCACCTCGAGCGCCATGTCGACCTCCATCCGGTAGAGCTGGAAGGAGCTGGAGAGCGACAAGAGTGGCGTATAGCCCGCGGGCTTGCCGAAATAGTCGAGCCGCGAGGCCAGCCGCTGGGAAAGCGTGACCAGTTCGGCCTGGATCGATCGCCAATACGCCGCGTCCTTGCTCTTCCACGCCTTGTTCGCGGTCGGCAGCGGATCGAGGAAGATCTCGGCGTAGAGATCGGCCAGCCGCTTCGCCTCGTCGCGCTGCTCGGTCAGATAGCATTCGCGGATATAGTCCAGCACCAATGGCACGAGCGTGGGGTGCAGCCAGAAATTGCTGTCCGTCGCCAGCACCTCCTCGCTCACGGGCGCGGCATCGGTGCCCGGCTTGCCGTCCGAATCCTTGCCGTCATCGGTCTTGTGCGACGTGGCGGAGACCTTCGCCGTCTTCGAATTGTCGTCGCTGCCCCAGAGATGGAATTCGTGATAATAATGGCATTCGTAGAAGACGGAGGCGCGCGGGGTGCCGCCCCGGCCGCCCTTCGCGGTGGGGGCGAGCTGCCCTGCCTTGCCCGGCCGCCCCGACCAGAGTTTCGCGATCGCCGCCTGGTTCGTCGTCAGCCTGCCGGCCGCGCCGCCATTGCCCGAATTGCCCGGCGCGATGCTCGGCTCGCCATTGGTGGGCGCATCGGTCACCCCCCAGACGGTGTTGCTGGGCGTGAAGACCTCCGCGACATGCCAGATGCGCCGGATACCCAGCACCGCCCGGTCGCCGTGCTTGTCGAGCTTGACCGCGACCGTCGTCTTCATCCCGCTGTCGGTAAAGGAATCATGGTCGACATAGTCGGCCGAGAGATTCAGGTAGCCCGAGACGCTCTTGCCGTTCGCGCCATTCTGGCCCTTGCCGCCGCCCTGCCCGTCCAGCCCGTCGGTAATCACCCGCTTGCGGGTGGTGCCCTTCGGCACGACGATCTCGCGCGCATAAAGGCCGACATCGCCGCCGGCATGGCCATCGGCACCGTTCACGCCCGGCGTCTTGCCGGTCGAATCCTGCGCCTTGGGGAGCGCCCAGGCGGGCGGGCTGGTATCGATCCGCCCCTCGCCCTCGAATTCGATCCGGCGGGCATAGATCGTCAGGTCGCATTCCGGCAGCCACCACGGGCAACGGATGGTGAGCGTGTCGCAGATCACCGTCAGCTTCGCGACCTTCTGCCAGCCCTTTTCCTTCTCGTTGCCGGCCAGGCGCGTCTCCTTCGGCACCGCGGTGATGCCGTACAGGTCCTGCAACGCGTCCTGGTCATCGACGATGACATGCAGGCCCGTCGCGGTCTTGTGCTTGTTGTTCTGCGTGCTGTTCACCACCTTGATGTCGTTCAGCTTCGCGACGCCTTCCGGGCCCGGCATCGAATGGAAGAACCGCAGCTGGTCCATGATCGTCGATGCCGGCTTGAGACTCATCTTCCCCTCCCCCGTTCAATCAGGGCGCCCGATCGGAATACGCCGGGCGGCCCTCCCACGGGCGGGAATATGCAGAAATTTTCCGGCCTGGCTGGCCGGTTTCGTCACCGGAATGGTGGCATTTGCCGCCGGGCCGCCCGCGAGGCGCTCAGGCGGCCGCGCGCAGCGTGATCGCGACTGACTTGTACGCGGGCGTGCCGCTCCTGCCGTCATGATCGTCGAGCGCGATCAGCCGGTTCGCCTCGGGATAATAGGCCGCCACCGATCCGCGCGCGATGCCGTAGGCGACCGCCGTCTGCCCGGGCAGCACGCGGTCGCCCGCGACGACGTCGATCCGATCGCCATGCGCGAGGCCCAGCGCCGCGAGATCCTCGGCATGGACGAACACCACGTCGCGCCGCCCGGTGATGCCGCGATAGCGATCGTTCAGGCCATAGATCGTCGTGTTGTACTGGTCGTGGCTGCGGATCGTGGTCAGCGTCAGTGCCGTATCGTCCCTGCCCTCATCCTCGTCGGTGCCGGGGAAGACGATGAAATGCGCCTTTCCGTCGGGCGTATCCCATTCGCGGTTGGTCGCGCCGACACGGAGGCGGAAGCCGCCGGGCGTGCGGATGCGCGCGTTGAAATCGAAGAAGTCGGGAAACACCGCCTCGATCTTGTCGCGGATCAGGTCGTAATTGGCCACCATCCCCTCCCAGTCGATCGCGCTGTGCGGCATCGCCGCCCGGGCGATCCCGGCGATGATCGCCGGTTCGGAGAGCAGCCCCGGCGCCGCCGGCTTGAGCCGCCCGCGCGAGGCATGGACCATCGACATGGAGTCCTCGACCGTCACCGCCTGCACGCCCGTCGCCTGCACATCCTGCTCGGTGCGCCCGAGGCACGGCAGGATGATGCTCTCCCGCGCGGTGAGCAGGCAGGTGCGGTTGAGCTTGGTACAGATCTGCACCGAGAGATCGAGGCTGCGAAACGCCGGAAAGGCGGCCTGCGGATCGCTCATGGCCACCGCCAGATTGCCGCCCAGGCCGATGAAGCCTTTCGCCGATCCGTCGCGCATCGCCGCCACCGCCGCGACCGCGTCATGGCCGTGCTTGCGCGGCGCCGCGATGCCGAATGCCCGGTCGAGCCGTTCGAGGAACGCCTCGGTGGGGATTTCGGTGATGCCGACGGTGCGGTCGCCCTGGACGTTGCTGTGGCCGCGCAACGGGCAGATCCCCGCACCGGGCTTGCCGACATTGCCGCGCAGCAGCATCAGATTGGCGAGCTGCTGCACATTCTCGGTCCCGTGGCGGTGCTGGGTCAGCCCCATGCCGTAGCAGACGATCACCCGCTCGGACTGCCAATAGGTCCGCGCCATGCTCTCGATCTCGGCGCGCGTCAGGCCGGACCGGCGCTCGATCACGTCCCACCCGGTCGCCGCGATATCCGCCTGCAGCGCCTCGATCCCGGTCGTGTGCGCGGCGATGAACGCGCGGTCGAGCAGGCCGTCGCCCCCCGTGTCGAGATCGGCCCGGTCGGCCGCGAACAGCGCCTTCATCATGCCCTTGAGCATCGCCGTGTCCCCGCCGACCTTCACCTGGTGATAGGCCGTCGCGATCGGCGTCGCCCCCAGGGTCAGCATCTCCAGCGGGTCCTGCGGCGCCTCGAAGCGTTCGAGCCCGCGCTCGCGCAGCGGATTGGCGACGACGATCGGCGCGCCACGCCGCGAACATTCCCGGAGCGTCGTCAGCATGCGCGGATGGTTGGTGCCGGGATTGTGGCCGATGCAGAAGATCGCATCGGCATGGTCGAAATCCTCGAGCGTCACCGTGCCCTTGCCGACGCCGATCGACTTGGGCAGCCCGACGCTGGTCGCCTCGTGGCACATGTTCGAGCAATCGGGGAAATTGTTGGTCCCGAACGCGCGCGCCATCAGCTGGTAGAGGAACGCCGCTTCGTTCGACGCGCGGCCGGAGGTGTAGAATTCCATCCGGTCGGGATGGTCGAACGCCTGCATCGCCGCGCCGATCCGCACGAACGCCTCGTCCCACGCGATCGGCACGAAGTGGCCGCTGTCCGCGTCGAAGCGCAGCGGGTGCGTCAGCCGACCGGCATCCTCCAGCGCATGGTCGGACCAGTCGAACAGCTCGGCCACGCTGTGCCGGGCGAAGAAATCGGGATCGACGCGCTTGGCGGTTGCCTCCCACGTCACTGCCTTGGCGCCGTTCTCGCAGAATTCGAAGGAGGATGTGTGCTTGGGATCGGGCCAGGCGCAGCCCGGGCAGTCGAAGCCGTCGGGCTGGTTCATCTGGAGCAGCGCGCGGGTGTCGGCGCTCGCGCCCATCTGGCTGCGCACCGCCTGCGCGACCGCCTTCAGCGCGCCCCAGCCGCCCGCCGGGCCGGCATAGGTCTTCACGCCCTGGGGATCGTCGTTCGCCATGTGGACCTCACGCTGTTCGTACCCGTCGAATCATCCGACGATTGCCGCGTCGAACCATCGCGGAAGCGGAAGGCTCCGGCAACGGCCCGCAGCCTTGCGGCGGCAACGGATCATCGACCGCCGCAAGGCGCGGCAGCAATTGCCACCGCTTCGGCGGCAGGCTCATCATTTCTCAACCAACGGCCCGCATCCTCGCCGGATGGATCGCGGCTTTCTCACATTGACGGGGTTGGGCTCCGCGCTGACGTTCGGCGGCGTCCTGTTACTGACCGCCCCATCGACCGGCCAGCGTCCGGGGCAAGCCTCAGGCGCCCGCCCGCCGCAGCGGGGATCGGGCGATGTCTATTACCCCGGATGCAACGCGGTCCGCGCAGCCGGAGCGGCGCCCCTCTATCGTGGCCAGCCGGGCTATCGCCCCGAGATGGACGGGGACGACGACGGAATCGCCTGCGAACCCCATCGCGACGATGTAGGATATCCCGCCGACATAGGCAGTCGCGTGCCGCGCCGGATTCGGCGATAGGCATCACACGCCTTTTCCGGGGGGGAACATCATGCGCCGCACTGCCCGCTCTCTCCTGCTGTGCCTGCTCGGCGCGACGCTCGGCGGATGTGCCACGACCGGCGGCGGACACCGGGCCCCGGGCATGGTCGAGGTCTCCGCCGATCCGGGCCGCGAATGGAAGGAGCGGATCGATTCCGCCGATGCGGCGCGGCTCGCCGCGCTGCCCGCGCGCTGGGCATCCGCGCTGGCCGCTGCCCGGCCGCGCTTCGCCGCCGCGCTCGCCCGGGAGGGCGCGCTGCTCGATCCGACCCGCGCGCTCAGCCACCCCGCGCTGCCGCCCGGCGCCTATCGCTGCCGCCTGGTGGCACTCGGCGCATCCGGCTATCGCAGCGCCCCGCCAGGCTTCTGCCAGGTCGGCGACGAAGGAACGTCACAGTCGTTCGCCCGGCTGACCGGCACCGAGCGTCCGTCCGGCTGGCTCTTTCCGGACGGCGACACGCGGCTGGTCTTTCTCGGCGCCTACGCGACCGGCAAGGCACGGGCGCCCGTCTATGGCGCGACGCCGGGCCGCAGCGTGCCCGGCCTGGTCGAGCGCATCGCTCCGTTCCGCTGGCGGCTGACGCTGCTGCCAGCCGGCCAGGCGAGCGGGCTGACGGTCTACGACATCACCCCCGTCCCCGCCGAGCAGCAACGCCCCGCCGGGGACTGACGGGCCGGCTAAGCCATCGCCATCAGCTGCGACGGATAGGCGGTCGCCAGCGCGCAGGCTTCCTCGAACGTGCCTCCCAGCCACCGGTCATGATCCTCTTCCGCCAGGATCACCGGCATCGCCTTGGGGTGGATCGCCCCGACCAGCGGATTCGGTTCGCAGGTCAGGAAGGCGAAGGCCGGCCCCGTTTCCGTCGGCCGCCATATGCCGGCAAAGGCGAAGATCGGTCGCGAAGGGATGCTGAACCAGTGGAGCACCTGCTTCGCCCCCTCGCGCCTGGCCGACCATTCCGAGAATTCGGTGGCGGGCACCAGGCAGCGCCGCCGCGGATCGGCCAGCGTCGCGCGCCAGAACGGGCTGGCATAGTTGCGCACATTGACCACGGGCGCTCGCGCACCGTCCGGCGGCGGAAAACCCCAGCGCAGTACCGCCAGCCGTCGCTTCCCGTCGCGCCGGCCCACGACCGGGCCGGCACCTCCCGGCGAGACATAGTCCTTCGTCACGGCGCCGCGAAGGCTATCCTCCGCATCGAAAGCCGCCAGCAGGTCCTCGGGCGTGACCTTGATATTATAGAGCGTGCACATGCCCGCGATCCTGCGGGCGACCGGCGACAGGATCAACCCGCCCGCGCTGCAAGGCGTCGACAAGCGCCGGGGAGACGATAAAGCGGCGCCATGGCGTTCGGCCCCTTCCGCACTCTCCCGCTCGGCGCGACGCTCCACTGGTCTCGCGCGGCGCCGGTCGACGCGCGGGGCATCGCCGTGGCCGCGCTGGGGATGACGGTGCCGGTGCTGGCGGGGCTTGCGCTCGGCCGGGCCGAACTCGGCTTCACCATCGGGCTCGGCGCGATGCTGCTCGCGGGTGGGCCCGACTCACCGGCGCAGGAGCGCTCCTCCCCGGCCTCGGCCATCCTGCCCGCCGCGCTTGCGCTGACGACGGCAACGGCAATCGCCGGCTTCGCCTGGGCCGATCCGGTCATGATCCTGCTCGCCGGGGTCGCCGCCGCGATCAGCGGCTACAGCCGGCCCGTCGGCGTGGCGGCGGTCCGGTTCATCATCTATCTCGTGCTGAGCGCGACGCTGCTCGAAGGGGCCGGCAGCCATCGCGGCGGCGCGGCACTCGCCTTCGGGCTGGGCGCCTTGTGGAACGTCGCGATACGCTTCCTGCTCGCACCGCGCCGAGCACCCGCGACGCCACCCGCACAACCGGCCCGTATCCCAACCCCGCCGCAGCGCCGCGCCCATTGGCGGCGGACGCTGCGCGATCTTGCCGGGTGGCAATTCCCGATCCGTATCGTGGCCGGGCTCGCCGCTGCGAGTGTGCTGCGCCATCTGTGGCCGAGCCATCATTTCGGATGGATCGTGCTGACGGTTGCCCTGCTCACGCAGCGCCCGATCGAACAGCTCCCCGTCAAGACGGTCCAGCGCGCGCTCGGCACCGCGCTGGGCGTGGCGCTGACCTGGGCAATCCTCACCAGCACCACTGCGCCTGTGTTGCTCGGCGCGGCGATCTGCCTGCTCGCGACGCTGGCCCCGATCGCCCGCGCGCGCAGCTATCTCGCCTGGTCGACCATCTCCACGCCGGTGATCCTGCTGGTGATCGATCTCGGCCGTCCGGTCGAAACGGCCCTGCTCGTCGATCGCCTGGTCGCGACGCTGTGCGGCGCCGCGATCGTCCTTTCCGGCAATGCCGCGCTGGATCGGCTGACAAGGCGCGCGGCGCCAGGAATATGAAAGACAGTGATGCATAACCGGTTCCCTGCCTCCCTCCTCCTCACCAGAATCCCGTCCGCATGACCGGCGGCTGGGAGGAATCGGCGCGCGCCTGGATCGCGGACATGGGCGACAAGGGCGACTTTGCCCGCACCCAGATTCTCGATCGGCCGATGCTGGAGCGCGTCGGCACCGGGCGCTTTGCAAGGGCGCTGGACGTCGGCTGCGGCGAGGGCCGCTTTTGCCGCATGCTCCGTGCCCGGAGAATCCAGGCGATCGGGATCGATCCGACCGAGGCCCTGATCGGCCAAGCGCGGCGGCAGGATCCGGACGGCGATTACCGGATCGGCCGGGCCGAGGCGCTCGATTTCCCGGACCGCTCGTTCGATCTCGTCGTCAGCTATCTCTCGCTGATCGATATTCCCGACCTCCCCGGCGCGATCGCCGAGATGGCTCGCGTCCTTCGTCCCGGCGGATCGCTGCTGATCGCCAATCTCACCAGCTTCAACACCGCGGGCCAGCCCGATGGCTGGATCAAGGACCGGACCGGCCAGCCGCGCTTCACGATCGACCGCTATCTCGACGAGCGCGCCGACTGGGTGGCGTGGCGCGGCATCCGTATCCGCAACTGGCACCGGCCGCTCAGCACCTATATGAGGCTGCTGCTCGAGGCCGGGCTGACGCTGCGCCACTTCGCCGAGCCGGCACCGCATGGCGGCGATCCCGCGCAGATCGCCCGGTACCGCCGCGTCCCGTGGTTCCTGCTCATGGAATGGGAGAAGCCGGCCTCTCAGGCCTGAGCGGCGATGGGACGGCCAGTTCAGCCCCGGGCGTGCGTCGCCAGGGGCGGCGACAGGTCGATCCGCCGCGATATCCCGATATTCGCCAGAAACGCCTCGTCATGGCTCACCACCAGCAGCGCGCCGTCATAGGCGCGCAGCCCGGCCTCCACGGCCTCGATCGAGTCGATATCGAGATGGTTGGTGGGCTCGTCGAGGATCAGCAGCGCGGGTGGGGTTACGCCGCCCAGCACGCAGGCCAGTCCCGCGCGCAACATCTGGCCACCGCTCAGCGTCCCGACGGTCCGCAACGCCGCATCAGCGCGAAACATGAAGCGGGCAAGTGCAGCGCGACACGCATTCTCGTCCGCAGTCGGGTTGATCCGCCGGAAATTGTCGCGGATCGACCGGACGGGATCGAGCAGGCTGACCTGCTGGTCCAGCATGGCATGATCGGGCGCGACGCGCAGCGTGCCGGCCCAGGGGACGAGCGAACCGGTGACGAGTGCGAGCAAGGTGGTCTTGCCGGCCCCGTTGGGCCCGGTCACCGCCACCCGTTCAGGCCCGACAATTGCCAGGGAAAGGTCCCGGATAACGGCCCGGCCGGGGTCGTAGCCTGCCGTGACGCGATCGAGCGACACCACGGTCCGCCCCGTCGCGAGCCCGGTCGAGGGGATGGAAACGGACAGCGGCTGGAGGACCTCGATCCGGTCCCGCGCGGCGGCGGCGGCCGCAAGCGCATCCGACCGTCGGCTTTCGGCGAGCCGGGCGTTGGCCCCGCCCGTGGCCTCGCTGCGGTTCTTCATTGCGCCCAGCAGGATCCGCGGCATGTCGCCCTTGGCTGCCTTACGCCGACCCGCCTTGTCGCTCCGCGCCTGGCATTCGGCGGTGGTCTGCACGCTACGGGCAATGTCGGCGAGGCGACGTTCGGCATCCGCCAGATCATGCTGGGCAGCGGAAAGCTCGATCGCCTTTCGCGCACGATAGGCGCTCCAATTGCCGCCGTAGCGCGTGGCGCCAAGCGCGGTCAGTTCGACGATCGCATCCATCGTCTCGAGCAGCGCCCGATCATGGCTGACCACCAGCGCGCCGCCGCGCCATGCCGCGAGCAGGTCGATCACCGCCTGCCGGCCGTCACGGTCGAGGTTGTTCGTCGGTTCGTCGAGCAACAGGAAATCGGGTTCGGCGAAGACCAGGGCGGCGAGGCTTGCGCGCGTGCGCTGGCCGCCGGAGAGCGCGACTAGCGGGGTTTCGTGGTCGGCCTCGAGCCCGACCCGGGCCAGCGCCGCGGCGATGCGTGTCTCGATCGACCAGTCGGCCGCTTCAAGCTCCTCGGCGGTCGCCGCCCCGCGCTCGACCCGGCCCAGGATCGCCAGCGCGTCGCGCGCCCCGAACAGATCGGCAATCGTTTCGTCCGGACGCAACTGCACGATCTGGCGCAGTGCCCCGACCCTTCCGGCGACGGAAACGCTCCCGGCGTGCGGCGCCAGCGCGCCGGCAATGAGCTTGATCAGCGTGGACTTGCCGACGCCGTTGCGACCGACGAGTCCGGTCCGTTCCGCCCCGAGGTTCAGGTCGAGATCGGTGAAGAGACCATGGCCGTCAGGCGTGGACCAGCTGAGACGGGAAAGGGTGATGGGAGCAGGCACCGGCAGATATCTCCGCGGAAACAAGGCAGATCGGCATTGTCGTCCGGCGGGAATCCATGGCTGCACACATCCTGCGAGATTGCTCGTCGCATTATCTAGGCGCGATCCGTACGCGGCTCAAGCGGGCGAGTGCGTGGGGAAGCCCCGCGCGGACACACAAAGGGCGGGGGCGACACGCGCCGCCCCCGCCCTCCCGCCTGGTCATGCGAGGCTCAGAAGGCCTTGACGAGGCCTGCCATCGGGCGAACGCTATGTGCATTGCCGAAGGTGTTGACCTCGCCGCGCAGGCGAACGCCGCCCTTCGCCATGCTCTTGGTGCCAACCTCGACGCCGATGCCATAGGTCATCGCATGATAGTCGCGGCTGTTATCGCCGAACCGATCGAAATTGACCCATTGATAGCCGACCTTGCCATAGAACAGGCCGTTGTCGCCGGCGCGGACGCCGATCCGACCCGCGCCGCCATATTCCCAATCGATATCGCCCGAGACACCCTTGGTCGCATTACCCTCGGCACCGATGAAGACCGGACCGACGACATTGACGTTCACGCCCGCGATCCCCTGGACCAGCGAGCCGTTGAGGCGATCATGGCGGTCAGCCGACTGGGGAATGCCGGCGTTCCGCTCGTTGTCGAACTGCTCCCAGCCGCCCATGACGGCGACATAGGGCTCGACCCGGGATGACCTGGCACCGTCGGACGAAGCATCCTGCGCGAAGGCGGGAACGGCGGCGAACGCAGCCGCCGCGGCGGTTACGATGAGAAGCTTACGCATGGGTACACCTTTGTCTGTTGTCCCGGGTGCCGGCCGCCGCGCGCGCACCGAACATCACCGAGGCCTCTCCCAACCCCCGGACAGCGCCAGCGTTGCACTGCAGCGCAAATAAGCTCGCCCGGGCAGTTTCTGTCGCTTTCAGGCAACGGTTTCTGTCGCCCCGATGAACGAAAGATGGCTCAAATCCGCGCTTTTTTGGGCGACGAGACGACAGCACCCGTCGCGGCAGCGGCCCCCGCACTGCGCAACGCGAGGCAGTTCCTCTGCGGCGCCTCGCCTTGATAACGGACCGTCCTGGTTGCAGATCGGAGCACGGCCGTGCGGGCTTCCGGGAGATTGCAATGATCGAGCCGCTGGAGATCGAGCTCAAGGTGGAAATCGACCCGGTCGACCGCAGGAGATTACTGTCGGCGCCGCCGCTGGCTGATGCCGCCGGGGAAAGCCGGCATCTCGTTTCGACCTATTTCGACACGCCGGCCCGGGACCTGCTTGCCGCCGGCTTTTCGCTGCGCGTTCGGCGGAGCGGCAAACGTCGAATCCAGACGGTGAAGGCAGTCGGCGATCCGTCCGCCGGCCTCTACGTGCGACCGGAATGGGAACGAACGGTCGAGGACGACCAGCCCCGGTTCGACGCCGGATGCGGCCCGATCGTCGGCGCAGTGGGAATGGAGGTACTCGGCCGGATCGAACCGATCTTCGTCACGGACATGCGGCGCGTGACCTACCGGATCGAACGCGAGGGTGTGTCGATCGACCTGGCCGTCGACAATGGCACGATCCGCGCGGGCGAACGGACGGACAGGATCTGCGAGATCGAGCTCGAACTCCGACAGGGATCATCGCGGGCATTGTTCGACCTCGCGCGACAGCTGAGCGAACGCGTCCCACTGCGACTTGGCGTACGCTCGAAATCCGAGCGCGGCTACGCCCTTGCCGGCGGCAACGCGTGCGAGGGGATAAAGCCCGAGCCGATCCCGCTCGACCGCAATGGCGACGCGGGAACTGCCTTTCAGGTCATCGCCCAGGCGTGCCTGCGCCACTTCCGCCTCAACGAAGGCCTGCTCATGCGGGCCGACGCCGCCGAACCGCTGCATCAGGCACGTGTCGCGCTTCGCCGGCTTCGGTCGCTCCTGACGCTCTACAGGCCCCTGCTCGCGGACGGCGGACCGCCAGCGTCCCTGCGGGCAGGACTACGCTCGCTGGCGGCGGACCTGGGCGAGGTCCGGAATATCGATGTCCTCATCCGGCGCTTCGGCGATCATCCGCAGGATCGTCTCATCGCCGCACGCGAAGCGGCGTTCGCGCACGCTCGGACAACCCTTGCTTCGGCACGCACACGGCAATTGATGATTGATCTCGTCGAATGGCTGGCGATCGGCAGCTGGCGATCGGGCTCGGCCGATCCGGAAGGACTCGACCGCCACGTCGTGCCGTTCGCCCGCGACCTGCTCGACCGGCAGCATCGTCGCGTGAAGCGCGGCGGCAAGGAACTTGCCAGATTGGGCCGCCGGCATCGCCATCAGCTCCGGATCGAAGCAAAGCGGCTCCGCTACGCGGCGGAGTTCTTTGCTTCGCTCTACGCCGGCAAGAAGGCCCACCGCCGATACGAGCGCTTCGCTGCCGCGCTGGAGCGGTTGCAGGATCGCCTGGGCGAATTGAATGACATCGCTATCGGATCGCGCATATTGGCGACATGCGGGCTCGACACCCGCCAGCCGAAATCGGGCAAGCGCAGGCGCAGGCGCCTGCTCGACGACGCCGCGCAGGCTTATGATGAACTGATGCGCACGAAGCGCTTCTGGCACGCCACGGAAGCCCGGCCGGGGAGCGACACCCGGGCTCCCGGTCGCTAGGATCGCCCGTGGTGACATCTGGGCTCGCCGGTGCAGACAAGCCGGTCATAGCCCGATTGCGGCCCGATCGCGTGCGCCGCCAGGGCGGCCGGGGTCAGCGCCCGCACCGAGATGCCGCGGAGGCGGATCATGGACCAAAGATCGCTCAGCCAAGCCCTGAACCACGGTTCGCGCAGTGGCCGGCCGACCACGCGCAGCCCGACCGGATGATAGTCGCTCGCCGCCAGCCGCGGCCCGAAATGCAGCGCGAGCACGCGCAGCCAGCGCGGTGTGGCCGGCCCGGGCGGCAGATGCGGCACAAGGTCCGAAGGCATCTCATAGCGAAGGCAGGCAATGCGCGTCGCCGCATAGGCCCGGGCGAATGCACCATTGCCGGCCCGCGCGGCGGCGATCGTCGCGACGCTGATCGGTATGTCGCGCCACGGCGCCACTGCCGAGACGCGCCACGCGGCAAGATTCGCCAGGGCTCCGCCCTTGCTGTGTCCGGTGAGGAACAGGTGCCTGCCGGCCCTGCCGTCACGGGCGCTGCGCTCGAGCAGCGCGGCCACCGCGCTCGCCACCCCCGGCGTTCCCGCCCAATCATCCCACAGGCGCCCCATCGACTCGGCAAAGCCCAGATGAACACCCCCCGGATAATGGGAATCCTCAATGCACATGGACAGGCTGTCGTTCAGCCAGTCGAGCAGGACTGCCCAGCCGTCATGGCCGCTGAAAAGCGGCGGCAGCGACCCCCGAAAGGCAATCACCACGCCTTCGCGCACCCGCCCGACCAGGGCCTGGTCGATCGGCCGATGACCAAGGCCGGTCTCGCGGCGAATCACTATCGGCGGCTCGATCCATCCCACCCGGCGGTGCGGCGGCTCCGGATTCGGCTGATAGGCCTGGGACGATGCGTAGAGCAGGCGCCGTTTCATGCAGTCGTGCATGGCGAGTCCTCCTTGACACCGTTGCACCACCACACGGGACTGCCCGCCATTCCGGGCATCCCCGTTCAGGGCTTCTGCATCAGGGATTTCCCTGCGTCTCGCCGCAGAGACGGACCACCGCGGCAGTCGATCCAGAGTTCATGCGCGCGATCGTTTGACCGTGATCAACGCGCCGGCCGCGCCGCTTGCCTCTAGTCGACGCTTCACCAACCGCGAGCCTGATTCATGCCCGAAACACCCTATGATCAGATCGGCGGCGGCGAGCGCGTCGCGGCGATCGTACGGCGCTTCTACGACCTGATGGACGAAGACCCGGACTATGCCGGGCTACGCGCCATGCACGCTGCGGATCTCGCCCCGATGCGGGCATCGCTGACCGGATTTCTCACTGCCTGGCTCGGCGGTCCGCGCGATTGGTTCACCCAGCGGCCAGGTACCTGCGTCATGTCGATGCACCGCGCCATGCCCATTACGCCCGATCTTGCGCGCCAGTGGATCGAGGCGATGGAACGGGCGGTCGCAGCCGACCCGTGCATCTCGCCGGAGATGGCAGAGACCATCTCCCAGGCGCTGGGCCGCATGGGTCGCGCGATGGCGCGGCCACCCGCGCTGGCGTGAACGGCGTGCGGGCCTCAGGCCCGCGCTTCCTCGACGACGGTTGCGGTGTTGTGGCGTAGCGCCTTGAGGACGGTATCGACGATGGCATCGGCATCGAGGCCGGCCTCGGCATATTGCTTCTCGGGCTTGTCCTGGTCCTGGAACAGGTCGGGCAGCCGCAGCGTGCGCAGCTTCAGCCCGGCATCGATC
>CAISGR010000137.1 GCA_903884945.1 uncultured bacterium | reverse complement strand
CTCGTCGCGCTGGTCCATGGCCATTGCGAATTCGCGCTCAACGGCACCTTCGCATTGCTCGGCGAGGAGCAGCCCGAACAGGCCGCGCTCGCCCGGGTGCGCGAGGCGCTCGCAGCGGCGGGGGCGAGCAGCCTCGGGTGACACCGGGGGTTGGCACCGCGCCCGGCTTGCCGCAACGAGAGCCGATGCCAGCGACTTCACCCGACTCCGCGCGGCCTGCGTCGCCGCTCTCGATTCCGATCTTTCGAGAAGTATGGATCGCCAACCTTGCCTCGAATTTCGGCGGCTTGATCCAGTCGGTCGGTGCGTCCTGGATGATGGTGTCGCTGGCCAGTTCCCCGCAATTCGTCGCCCTCGTGCAGGCATCGACCACGCTGCCCATCATGCTGCTCTCGCTCTGGGCCGGGGCGGTGGCGGACAATCTCGATCGCCGGCTGGTCATGCTCTGGGCGCAGAGCTTCATGCTCGTCGTGTCCGCCGCGCTTGCCGCCTGCGCCTGGTGGGGGCTGCTCTCGCCCTGGCTCCTCCTCGCCTTCACCTTCCTCATCGGCTGCGGCACCGCCCTCAACGGGCCGGCGTGGCAGGCGTCGGTCGGCGATATGGTACCGCGCCCGGTGCTGCCCGGCGCGATCGCGTTCAATTCGATGGGCTTCAACATCGCGCGCAGCGTCGGCCCCGCAATCGGTGGCCTGATCGTCGCGGCGGCGGGCGCGGCGACTGCCTTCTTCGCCAATGCCGTCAGCTATGTCGGTCTGATCGTCGTGCTCGCGCGCTGGCGGCCCGAGGTGCCGCGGCGGCTCCTCCCGCGCGAGCGGCTCGGCGTCGCGATGGGGGCGGGGCTGCGGTATGTGGCGATGTCGCCCAACCTGCGTGTCGTGATGCTGCGCGCCTGCCTGTTCGGCATAGCGGCAAGCGCGGTGCCGGCGCTGATGCCGCTGGTCGCGCGCGACCAGATGACCGGCGGAGCGCTGGTATATGGCGTGTTGCTCGGCGCCTTCGGAATCGGCGCGGTGCTGGGCGCGCTGGGCAGCGGGCGGCTGCGCCACCGGCTGTCGACTGAATGGATCGTCCGGATCGGCGCGCTCGGACTCGCGCTCGGCGCCGCGGCGACGGCGCTCAGCCCCTGGATGCCGGCAACCGTCGTCGCGCTGATGCTCGCGGGTGCCGGCTGGGTGCTCGCGCTCTCGACGTTCAACGTGACCGTCCAGATGGCGTCGCCGCGCTGGGTGGTGGCGCGCGGCCTTGCGCTCTACCAGATGGCGGCGTTCGGCGGCATGGCCGCGGGCAGCTGGGTGTTCGGCATGGTCGCCGAGGATCACGGCGTCTCGATCGCGCTGCTCGCCGCAGCGGGGTTGCAGGTCGTGGGCGCGTTGCTTGGCCTGTATCTGCCGTTGCCGCAGATCGAGGACCTCAACCTCGATCCGCTGGCGCGCTGGACCGAGCCGCAGACCGCCGTCCCGATCGAGATGCGCAGCGGCCCGGTGGTCATCACGATCGAATATCGCGTCGCCGAGGAGAACATCGTCCCCTTCCTCCAGGTGATGGCGGAGCGCGGCCGCATCCGGCGTCGCGATGGCGCGCGGCACTGGACGCTGCTGCGCGATCTCGGCGACCCCCGGCTCTGGCTGGAACGCTATCATGTGCCGACCTGGCTCGATTATGTGCGCCACAACCAGCGTCGCACCCATGCCGACGCCGACAACAGCGCGCAGATCGCAGCGCTGCACGAAGGGCCGGCGCCGCCGGTGGTCCACCGCATGATCGAACGCCAGACCGGGTCGCTGCCGATCGCCCGCTCGCCGGGCTCGCGCGAGATGGCAGGGCCGATGACCGATCCGAGCGGATCGGCCTAGGCGACTGCCCCGGGATCACGAGTCACGGGTCACGGGGCGGCCGGCATCCCCTTACCAGACATGCACTCGCTCGGCCGGCGCCAGGTACAGCGCGTCGCCCGGCTTGACGGTGAAGGCGGCATACCACGGGTCGAAATTGCGCACGATGCCGTTCACCCGATATTGTTCCGGGCTGTGCGGGTCGGACAGCAATTGCGCGCGCAACGCATTCTCGCGCGCCTTGCCCTGCCAGCTCTGCGCATAGGCGATGAAGAAGCGCTGGTCCCCGGTATAGCCGTCGATTACCGGGGGCTCGCCGTGCCGCGAGACATAGCGGCGATAGGCGGCATAGGCCGCCTCGAGCCCGCCGAGATCGGCGAGATTCTCGCCGAGCGTGAGCTGGCCCTTGATGTGCGTGCCGGGGATCGGCTCATAGGCGTCGAACTGCTTCGCCAGCGCCTGGGCATGGACGGTGTAGCGATCCGCCGACTCCTTCGTCCACCAGTCCCGCAGCCGGCCCTGTGCGTCGTATTGCCGCCCTTCGTCGTCGAAGCCATGGCCCATCTCGTGGCCGATCGTCGCGCCGGTCTCGCCATAGTTCACCGCAGGGTCGGCCGCCGGATCGAAGAAGGGCGGTTGCAGGATCGCCGCCGGGAACGTCACCTGGTTCATCGTCGCGTCGTAATAGGCGTTCACGGTCTGCGGGGTCATGCCCCACAGGCTGCGGTCGACCGGCTTGCCCAGTCGCGAAACCTGCAGGTCCCAGTCGAACTGGTCGGCGTTGATCGCATTGGCGAGCAGGTCGGTGCGGCTCACCGGCATTGCCGCATAGTCGATATATTTCGCCGGGTGGCCGACGCGCGGATCGAAGGTGGCGAGCTTTTCCAGCGCTGCCTTGCGCGTCGGCGCATCCATCCAGGCGGCGTGGTTGATCTTGTCGGCATAGGCGGCGCGCAGGTCCTCGATCAGTTCCTGCGACTGGCGGTCGGTTTCGGCCGACCA
Organism: uncultured bacterium; assembly: GCA_903884945.1. Lineage (GTDB taxonomy): Bacteria > Pseudomonadota > Alphaproteobacteria > Sphingomonadales > Sphingomonadaceae > Sphingomonas. The sequence goes on along the minus strand of CAISGR010000137.1, from coordinate 24,537 downwards.
GTTCTTCGCGACATAGAGCTGGCCCACCGCCTCGCCGAGCGCGTTGTCGATCAGGCGCACGCCGCGCTTCCACCGCTCGGACTGGGTCGGCACGTCGTTGAGCGTCTTCGAATAGAAGGCGAAACGCGCGTCGTCCAAGGCCTTGGGCAGGAACTGGGCGTGATCGCTCACGAAGCGGAACGCGAGCCAGTCCTTCCAGGTCTGCAGCGCGACGTCGCCGAGTCGCGCGCCCGCTGCGGCGACGGCCGTCGTTTCCTGCACCACGACCGTCGGCATCTTGCCGAGACCGATATGGTCGAGCGTCGCGGGCCAGTCGAACTGCGGGGCGAGCGCGACAAGCTGCGCCCGGCTCATCGGATTGTACATCGCCTTGGGATCGCGTCGCCGCTCCGGTGCCCACTGGTCCTGTGCGAGGCGCGTCTCGAGCGCCAGGATGGCATCGGCCTTGGCTTCCGCATCCGGGATGCCCGCCAGCGTCTGGATCTGGACGATATAGGCGCGGTAGGCCTTGCGGATGGCGACATATTTCTCCGCCGGGAGCAGATAATAGTCCCGGCTCGGCAGCCCCAGCCGCGCCTGGCCGGTGGTGACGGTGTAGCGCGTAGGATCGGCGTCGTCAGCGGAGATGCCGATGCGGATCGGCGCCGCGAAGCCGTTTTCCGCCATCAGATGAGAGAGCGCCGCCGTCGACTCCACCGCTGCGATCCGCGCGAGATAGGGTTGCGCCGGGGCGAGGCCGCGCGCCTCGATCGTCGCCTCGTCCATCCAGGCGGCGTAGAAATCGCCGATCTGCCGCATCGACGGGCTTGCATCCGTCCGCCTGGCAGCGGCTTCGATCAGGTCGCGTACGTCGCGTTCGGCTATATCGGGCAACTCGTAATTATAGCCGGCGCGCGACTTGTCCGCCGGGATCGGCGCGTTCTTCAGCCAGTTGCCCTCGGCATAGCCGAAGAAGTCGTCGCCCGGCTTCACGCTCTTGTCCATCGTCGCATAGTCGACGCCCCAGGTGCCGTAGCGCGGCTTGGCGGGGGCGGCGGTCGTCCGGGGCGCGGGCGCGCTCTGGGCCAGCGCAGCGGCGGACACGCCGAGCGACAGGATCACGGCGAAACGGCAAAGATGCATGGGGGAAGTCTCCGGGGTGTATTGCGGAGCTATCACGGCGGAATGGCGACGGCAATCGGGGCGCGGCCGCTGCGCGGCAACGCGGGCCGAGCGCTGGTCGCCGGAGTCAGTCGATTGCCCGCGCGGTGCGGTCGATCCGGTCCACCACTTGCCCGATCAGGCGGCCAAGCGCCGCTCCGCCGTCCTCGTCCGCTCCCGCCAGGAGCGGTGCGCTCAGCGACAGGCGCAGCGCGCCCGCCTCGCCGACCGAGACCGGCTGGCCGATCTCCGTGCGTGGGCCGATCCAGGGGAGGCAATCAAGCACCGGCATGGTGCGATATATGTGTCGGGCCTCCTCGGCGGAGCGACAGCCGGCGGCTCCGCCGCGCCGCTTGAGGCGAAAGGAGAAGATCGTCGGCACGCGATCGAGCGGCGCGGTGATCGCGGCGTCCGCTTCGTCGCTGCAAGCGTGAGGGAGCGGGTCGAGCATGTCCGTTTCCTCCAGCGCCGGGATCAGCAGATCGCGGAACCGAAGCGCGATTTCCGCAGCGCGCTCGTCGGCGATGGCCCGGAAGCGTCCCAGCTCCGCGAGCGCTGCCTCCCATCGCAGCAACAGGCCGAGATTCGCGGTCGCTTCGAGCCGGCCGGCAGCGGCCCAGTGCGACGGCCAGTCGCACCGGGCCGAATAGGCGGAGAGGCCGGCGGGGAAGGCTGCCTCCCGCGTGCGGGCGGCGGCGCCGGCCGGCAGGAGCAGGGCACCCGAATAGATCGGTCCGCCCATGAATTTCGAACCCGTGACGGCGACGGCGCAGTCCCCGGCGAGATAGTGATTGAGGCGAACGGTGGAGAGGCGGAACTGGCAGGCATCAACCAGGACCTCGATCGAATCCCCGAAGCGCGCCTTCCAGTCCGTGCTGCGCATCGGGCTCGGCGCGACGAGCCCGGTCTTCGAGCCATCGACCGCGACGAGCAGGATGCGGTTGCCGTCGGCCAGCCCAGCGCGAATCGCGGCATCGACTTCCTCGTCGATCGAGTCGGTCGTCCGGATCGATCCGTCCCGGTTGCGCAGGGCGTAGTGCAGCGTCCGGCCAGGCTCGGCGTTCGATATCGCGCTGCCTTTGCGCGATGCCGCGCCGAGCGCCGTTCCGCTGTTGAAATGGCGGCCGGCGATCGCGTCGGGCACGCCGCTGCCGGTCTCGCACGGGTCGGGCATCACGATAAGCCACGGTTTGCCGGGGCGGTTCAGCTGCAGCGTCGCGAAGATCAGATGTGCGTCGGTGCCGGAAGCAGCAAGTACGGCTTCGACGCCGGCATCGCGCGGGACCCGGTTGAGATCGAGCAGCGCCTGCCGGATACGGGCGGCTTCCTGCTCGATCCGCACAGGCCCGCCATCGACGACACGGTCGCGCAAGGCGCCGGCCGCACGATAGCCGCCGACCGAGATCGTCGAAGCGGTCGACGATCCGAACGCGGCGAGATCGGGATCGGGGATGCCGCCGCACCCATAGGCATTGCGACCGGTCGCCCCGTCCAGCCCGATCCGCATGTCGCCCCCCTGGGTGAGCAGCGCGCGCAGGGCAGGCATTGCCGGGGTGCGAGGCAGGCTCGTCCTGCGGTCGCTCGGGTACCAGTTGAACGCGGTGGCCATGTTCGTCTCGCTCGCAAGGGCGGCGCTGTCTCGCCGCCACTCGACTCCATCATAGGCGATCGCGCCGCGCCCCCGGGAGGATGGTCCGGATTTCGCGCCGCCGGTCCCGCGGCCCGGCAATAATTCGGCTTCCATCCGCAGGGCTTCGGAGCGCGGGCGCTATAATGGCATCGACACGGTGCGGGATCGGCAGGGTTAAGCAGGAATGACAGAAATGCCTCGTCCCGACGCCATGCCGGCAGATTCGCCGGCACTCCGCTTCGAGGGGGCTGTCGCGCATCCGGAATCGCCCCCGCGGCGCTCGCTCGATCCGGCCGATTGGGCGGCGTTCCGGGCGCAGGGGCACCGCATGCTCGACGACATGCTCGATGCGATGTCGACGGTCGCCGACCGGCCTCTCTGGCAACCCGTTCCCGCCGCGACCCGTGCCCGGATGCGCGCGCGCCTGCCGCTGGCGCCGACCCCGCTGGCTGCGGTGCATGAGGATTTCCTCCGCGACATCGCGCCCTATTCCAGCGGCAACGCCCATCCCGGATTCATGGGGTGGGTGCAGGGCGGCGGCACGCCGGTCGGCATGCTCGCCGAGATGCTCGCAGCCGGATTGAACGCCAATCTCGGCGGGCGCGATCACATGCCGATCGAGGTCGAGCGCCAGATCACCGCCTGGATGGCAACCCTGTTCGGCTTCCCCAGCGATGCCAGCGGGCTGTTCGTCACCGGCACGTCGATCGCCAACTTCATCGCCGTGCTGATCGCCCGTGCCCATGCGCTTGGAACACCGTCCCGCGACGAAGGGATCGGCGCGCTGGGCCGGCGCCTCACCTGCTACACCTCGCAGGCGGCGCATGGCTGCGTGGCGCGCGCGCTCGACATGGCGGGGATCGGCGCGGATGCGGTGCGCGCCGTGGCCATCGATCGTCGGCACCGGATCGACCTGGTCGCGCTGCGCACGGCAATCATCGCGGACCGTGCCGCCGGGTTCGAGCCCTTCATGCTTGTCGGTACCGCGGGCACGGTCGATATCGGGGCGATCGACGATCTGGCGGCGCTGGCCGAGATCGCCTGTGACGAGGATCTGTGGTTCCATGTCGACGGCGCCTTCGGAGCGCTGGCGATCCTTTCGCCCGCGCTCAAGCCCCGCCTCGCCGGGATCGAGCGCGCCGACAGCATTGCCTTCGATTTCCACAAATGGGGGCAGGTGCCCTATGATTCCGGCTTTCTGCTCTGCCGCGACCCCACCGCGCATCGCGATGCCTTCGCGGCCGATGCGGCCTATCTCCGCCGGGCGGAGCTCGGCCTGGCCGGGGGCGATCACTGGCCCTGCGACTATGGCCCCGATTTGTCGCGCGGCTTTCGCGCGCTGAAGACCTGGTTCACGCTGCGCACCTATGGGCTGGAGGCGATCGGCGCCGCGATCACCCGCAGCTGCGCCCTGGCACAGCGGCTCGCGCGTCGGATCGAGGCGAGCGATGCGCTGTGCCTCGCCGCGCCCGTGGAGCTCAACATCGTCTGTTTCGGCTTCGCCGGCCCCGATGCGGATCGGCGCAACACGGAGGCCGTAACCGCGCTGCAGCTTGCCGGCCGGGTCGCGCCATCCTCGACCGTGATCGACGGGCACACCGTGATCCGCGCGGCGATGGTCAACCATCGCACGGACGAGCGCGATGTCGACGCGCTGGTCGATGCGCTGCTGGCCATGCCGTCGACGGGAAGCCCCGTGCAATGATCCACGCGCCCTGTCTCCCCGGGCCGTCGGCGACGATCGGCCTCGCCAGACTGGCGCGCCGGGTCGAGAACCGGGCCGATCTCGCGACGCTGATCGAAACGCTCGGCGCGCGGCTCGCGGCCGATCCCGAAGATATGGGGGCGCTGCTCGACACGTCGATGCTGCTCCAGCTCAAGGGCAAGCGCGGGGACGGCCTCGAACTGCAGGCCCAGGCTCTATCGCGACAGCACCTGTTCGAGACGGTGCATGGCGGCGGAACGGGCCTGCGCGTTCTCGCCCTGTCGGCCCCGGGCGATTTCACCGCCAACACCCCCATCGATTTCCTGCTGGAGGGTTCGAACATGCGGGTGATCACCGCCTATGCCGATCCCGTCGGGACCTCGCCGCTGATCGTGCCGGATCATGACGTGGCGTTGCTGGCGATCGGTGAATCCCCGGCTAACGCGGCAATGCTCAATGCCCTTATCGGCCCATGCGCGGCCTGGCCCCGGCCGATCGTCAACGGGCAGCCCGAACGGATCGCCGGGCTGCAGCGCGACGCCGTGGCGCAGACCTTTGCCGGCGAGGCGGCGATCCTGGCGCCGGAGACGCGGCGGATGACCAGGGAGCAGGTAGAGGCGAGCGATCTGCCCTATCCGGTCACGATCCGCCCGACCGGAACCCAGGCCGGCGCCGGCCTGGCGCTGCTATGCGCGCGGGAAGACCTGACGGCCTATCTCGAGGATTATGGCGACCCGGCTTTCTATGTCGCGGATTTCATCGACTATGCGGGGGCGGACGGCCTGTTCCGCAAGCAGCGGATCGTGTTCATCGATCGCGTGCCCTATATCAGCCACCTTGCGGTCTCGGAGGACTGGATCGTCCATTATATGAGCGCGGGGATGGCCGAGAACGCGCTGCGACGGCAGGAGGAGGCGGCGTTCATGGCAAGCTTCGACACCGGCTTCGCCCGGCGCCATGCCGCTGCCTTCGCGCTCCTGTGCGACCGGATCGGGCTCGATTATTTCGGGATCGACTGCGGCGAGACGCGCGACGGGCGCCTGCTGCTGTTCGAGGTCGATGTCGCCATGATCGTTCACGCGCTCGAGGATGGACCGCATTACGCCTACAAGAAGGCTCCCATGGCGCGCCTGTTCGCCGCCTTTGCCGGCCTGCTGGAGCGGCGGATGGCTGGCTAGGCGGGGCACACCACCGCGAGCGCGCCCGGCAGCACGGCGAACCGCAGCGGGGAGGCCAGTTCGCGCAGCTCGCCGTCGAGCGCGATTTCAATCGGGCCGTCCTCGATCTCGACCGTCATCGCCGTGCAGTCGCCCAGTGCGACGAAGTCCGCATCGGGATCGGCGCGGCCCACAATGGCGCGCAACCCGAACCAGATCAGCGCGGCGCGGCTGCGCTCCGCCACCACGAACACCGACAGCAATCCTTCGGACAGAGAGGCACGGCGGCCAACCTTGCCGGCGTCGAGCGCATAGCGGTTGTTGCCGACGAACAGCAGCGGGCCCGCGACGCGCTGCTTCCCCTCGCCCCTATCGATCCGCATGCGGTGCGCACGCAACTCATGCAGTACCTGCCCCGCGGCCGGCAGGGTTGCGAACCATTTGGGCCAGCCGTGCCGCTCGCGCAGCGCATCGCGGTTGCGCACCATCGACGGGTAGAGCCCGATCGAGGCGTTGTTGACGAAGCGGCGGTCGTTGACCATGCCGACATCGATCCGTCGCGCCGTCCCCGAGACGGCGAGCGCTGCCGCTTCCTCCAGATTGCCGGGAATGCCGAGATCGCGGGCGAGATGGTTGAGCGTGCCGAGCGGCAGCAGCGCGAGTTCGCAATCAATGCCGGCGAGCGCCTGAACGGCACCCGCGATCGTACCGTCGCCACCCGCGACGACGATCCGCCCCTTAGCGCTTGCGGCCCGCACCGCATCGGCGATGGCGTCGCCCTCAACGATCCGTATCTCGGCGTTCGTGCCGGTCTTGGCGAAGGCGGCGGCAAGCCGGTCGGTCAGCCCGTCGCCAGCCTTTGCCGCCGCGCCGCTCGCCCCGTTGACGATGACGGTTATCCTGTTGTCCGGCACATTCACCTGCAATCCGGAAGCGGTCGCTTCCTGTGCGGCCAAGCGCCGCGCTTCGCTGTACGCGCCAGCGGCGCTAAGGTTCAGTCGCGCCGGCTCGACAGCAGGATCCGGATCAGTTCGGACAGCGGCCAGGCCGGCTCCGCCTCCTTCCACCAGGCGCGCACCGGGAAGAGCGCGCCCGGTGCATCGACCGGGCGCACGACCACATCGTCCGGCAGGGCATCGGTATGGCTGGCGCAGACCAGCGCCAGGCCCTCGCCCCGGGCTACCCGCTCCATCAGATGCGCCGGGCCCAGATCGAGCAGCATGCCGTTCAACGCGGGGGCGAGCGGCCGGATGCAGTGCGACAGGAAGCGATGCATGTCGTTCCCATCCTGCTGGCGCGATACGAGAAACACCATGTCGCGCAGTGCCGCCGCCGTGACGGCGGGCCGGGCGGCGAGCGGATGATCCTGGGCCATCGCGACCATTACCCGATCGGTCCAGAGCGGCGCCGACTGCAGCTCGGGCCGTACGCCGCCGGGCATTACTGCAAGGGCGAGCTCCCCGGCCTCGAGCGCCGGCAGCAGCGCCGCCCGCGACATCTCGTGGACGCCCAGCCCGACGGTGGGGCAATGCCGCGCAAATGCCAGCAATTCGTCTCCGAGCCGATCGCGACAGATCGATCCGAACAACCCGACCGCCAGCTCGACGTTTGTCTCGTCATTCGCGCTAGTTAACGTATCATCCATACATAGGTTGTGGGCGAGTTTGGCGTCATTCCCGCCATCGCTTGCGACGGGAGCGACGAAGATGCGACGAACGCGACAGCCGCGGCGACCGGGCCGTCGGCGGCATCCTCCCCACGCGACGAAATCGTTGCTAGACCGTTCCTATGACAGGGGGCGTCGCTGACAGGGGCCGGATCACGGCGGACATCGTCTTTCCCGATTTCGAATCGGCGGAAGCGGTCAAGCTGTGGCTGTCCGAGCGTTTTGCCACCGAAACCGATCCGCTGCGCATCCTGAGCATCACGGCCGAAGCGCTGGGTCGTTTCCTGGGCGCCGCGCGGATCGGCTATGGCGAGTTCGAACCGGGGATCGAGTTCATCAACATCCCGCTCGACTGGGCGCGCGCCGGACTTCACAGCATCGCGGGCCGCCATCCCTTCTATGCCGACTCAGCGCTGACCCAGGAATATCGGCGCGGCCGCACCCTGGTCGCGACCGATGTCGCCACGCTGCCGCTCGTCCATCAGGAGGCGCGGCTGCTCGAGGCGAGCAGCAATCGCGCCTTTGTCGCAGTGCCGCTGATCGACAATGGCGAGCTGGTCGCAATGTTCGTCGCGATCGACGACAAGCCGCGGGCGTGGACCGAGGACGAGGTCACGCTCATCTCGCAGACCGGCGCGCGCATCTGGGGCGCGCTCGAACATCTCCGCCTGACTGCCCGGCTGCGCGAGAGCGAGGAACAGTTTCGCCTGCTCGCCGAGAACCTGCCGGGCCTGTGCTGGGTCGGCGACGAGAATGGCGCCCTGCGCTGGGGCAACAGCCAGTGGCATGCGATGTTCGATGGCACCAGCGGGGAATATGGCGATCCCACGGACGTCTGCCACCCTGACGACCTGCCGATCGTCCGCGGGATGTGGCGCGACATGCGCAAGCATGGCGAGCCGGTGACGACGCAGCTTCGCATGCGCGGGCGCGACGGACTGTACCGCCCGTTCCTGAGCAAGGCCGTGCCGATCCGCGATGCGCGCGGGGCGGTGGTGCGCTGGTGCGGCGTGCAGATCGACCTGAGCGACAAGCATGCGCAGGATCGCCGGCAGACCGTGCTCCGCGCCTTCAACGACCAGACCCGCGATCTCACCCAGGTCAGCGATATCCTGCTGACGCTGGCCGGCATCCTGGCCGAGCATCTCGGCGTCACGCATTTCCTCTATGGCGAGACCGCGCTGGGCGATGCCGGCCTCACCGTCTTCCAGGCAGTGGATGGCGTGGCGGTCGACGATCCCCTGGCGATGCCGTTGATCAGCCGCGCGTTCGAGGCCCTCGCCGCCGCCAGCCCGGCCAATATGATCCGCGTGATCACCGACAATCAGGTGCTCGACCGGCGGCCCGACGATCCTGTCGGCCTGGTCGCCGACCGGCTCGGCACGCGGTCCGGTATCATCGTGCCGATCGTGCGCGACGACCGGCTGGTCGCCAGCATCGCGCTGCTCGTCTGCGAACCGCGGACCTGGACACGCGACGAGATCGAACTGTCGGAAGAGCTGGCGGCGCGGGTGTGGGCGACGGTATCGCGCGCCTCGGCCGAGGCGGCCCTGCAGGAGCGCGAGCGCAACCAGGCGTTCCTGATCAGCTGGAGCGACCGCGTGCGCGGCGAGACCTCGGCCCAGGCGATCATGGCGACGACGCTCGAATGGATCGGCCGGCATCTCGGGGTCGCGCGCACGACCTATGCCGAAACCGACGAGACCGGGCGCAATTTCACGGTACTCGACGAATGGCGCGAGGGTGTTTCGAGCATCAAGGGCAACCGCTTCTCGCTCGAAAGCGTCGGCGCATCGGTCGACCGCGCCTGGATCGCCGGGGAGATCATCCGCTACGACGATGTCGCCGCCGACCCCCGGCTCGAACCCGCTGCCCGCGCGCGCTATGCCGACCGCGACATTCTCGCCTTTGTCAGCATGCCGCTGGTCGAGGATGGGCGGATGCGGTCGGCGCTGTCGATCCAGCAGGACCGCCCCCGGCGCTGGCGCAAGAGCGAGATCCAGCTGATGCGCGATATCGCGGAACGGACCTGGATCGCGATCGAGCGTGCCCGGGCACAGGCCGCCTTGCTGGAGCGCGAACGCAACCAGGCGTTCCTGATCGCGTGGAACGATGGCATCCGTAACGAGACGGGCGCACGCGCGATCCTGGCGCGCACGCTTGCCCAGCTCGGCGAACATCTCGGCGTCTCGCGCGCCAACTATGCCGAGGCGACGGCGACAGGCGATGCGCTGCACGTGCTCCAGGAATGGAACAATGGCGTGGTCAGCGTGATCGGCGAGACATATCCGCTCAGCGTGCTGGGCGAAAAGGTGATGGCCGCGCATCTCGGCGGCCAGCCGCTCCGTGCCGATGACATCGCCACCGACGAGCGGTTCGAGGGAACGCGCGAACTCTATCAATCGGTCGGTGTGGCAGCGGCGTTGACGCTGCCGATGGTCCGCAGCGGCGAGATCGTCGCGGTGCTTTCAGTGCAGCAGACTTGCCCGCGCCACTGGACCGACAGCGAGGTCGAGCTGGTGCGCGAGGTGGCCGATCGCACGCTCACCGTGCTCGAACGGGCCCATTCCGAGGAGCGGCTGGCGGAAAGCGAGGCGCAACTTGCCGCCTTCCTGGAAAATGCGCCGGTCGCGATGCACCTGCGCGACGGGGAAGGGCGCTATGTCCGGGTGAATCCCGAGTTCGCCAAGGCGCTGGGCCGCCACCCCGACGATATTGTGGGCAAGCACCCCAATGCCCTGTTCTCGCCGCGCATCGCCGGGGAGATCGCGTCGGTCGAGGCGCGCGCGCTGGCGGGGCAGGTGGTCAGCCAGGAACTCGCGCTCGACGAGATGCACGGCTATACCCATGCCCTGTCGATGGCCTTCCCGATCACGGGCAGCGCCGGCGTCGCCCGGACCGGCGGCTTCACCCTCGACCTTACCGATCGCAAGCGTGCCGAGGCGGCACTCGCCCGTTCGCGCGAGGCGCTCTACCAGACGGAGAAGCTTTCCGCGCTCGGCTCGCTGCTCGCGGGGGTCAGCCATGAGCTCAACAATCCGCTGTCGATCGTCGTCGCCCAGGCAGTGATGATGGAGCGCCAGTCGCGCGGTTCCGAACTGGCCGAGCGCGCCCAGAAGATCCGTCGTGCCGCCGATCGCTGTGCCCGGATCGTCCAGACCTTCCTCGCCATGGCGCGGCAGAAGCGGCCCGAGCGGGCGGCGGTCGATCTCAACGCAGTCGCGATGGCGGCGCACGAGCTCGCCGATTACGGCCTGCGGACCGACGGCGTGGTTTCGGTCTGCGATCTCGCGCCCGGGCTGCCGATGATCTCGGCCGATACCGACCAGCTCCACCAGATCATCATCAACCTGATCGTCAACGCGCAGCAGGCGATGGTCGAAGCCGGCACGCCGGAGCGGACCCTGACGCTGCGGTCCGCGCCGGGGGCGGAGCCCGGCACCGTCGTGCTGGAAGTATCGGACAACGGGCCCGGCATCCCCGAAGAAGCGCGCCGCCGCATCTTCGAACCCTTCTTCACCACCAAGCCGCAGGGTCAGGGGACGGGCGTCGGCCTGTCCTTTTCGCAGGGGCTGGCCGAGGCGCATGGCGGCCGGCTGGAACTCGTCCCGTCCGATGCGGGTGCGTGCTTCCGCCTTACCCTGCCGATCGATCCCGACCAGCATCATGCGCCGGTGTCGGCCGAGCTGCCGCTCGTCATGCCGCCACCGCCCCGCCGCGCGCTGGTGATCGACGACGAGGCCGAGATCGCCGAATCGCTCGCCGACTTCCTCTCGATCGAGGGCTTTGTCTGCGACATCGCGGTCGGCGGCGCGGCTGCCAAGGCGCGACTGGCGCATGGCCATTACGACCTGGTGATCAGCGACCTGCGCATGCCCGACGTCGACGGGCCCGCGCTCCATGGCTGGATCGCGGCGGAGCGCCCCGACCTGGTCGAGCGGGTCGGCTTTGCCACCGGCGATACGCTGGGCGCGGCGGCGGAGCGCTTCCTCGCCGAGGCGAAGCGTCCCGTTCTCGAAAAGCCCTTTACCCCGGAAGCGGTGACCTGCTTCCTGCAGCAGATGGACCTGGCATGAGCGACGCCACCACACCCTTCATCATCCTGGTCGACGACGAGGAGGACCTGCGCGAGCCCGTCGCCGCCTATCTCGGCGAGCAGGGCCTGGAGGTCGCCGAGGCCGATGGTGGCGCAGCGCTCGACGCGATCCTCGCGCGGCGCGTGCCCGCGCTCGTCGTGCTCGACGTGACCATGCCGGTCGAGGATGGATTCAGCATCGCGCGCCGCTTGCGCGCCAGCCATCCCGGAATCGGCATCGTCATGCTCACCGCCCGGCGCGACGTGATCGACCGGGTGGTCGGGCTGGAGATCGGTGCCGACGACTATATGATGAAGCCGTTCGAGCCGCGGGAACTGCTCGCGCGGATCCGCTCGGTGCTGCGCCGGCTCGGCGCGGAGGCGGCCGCGACGGCGGCGGCAAGCGCCGAATCCGGTACCGCGGTGGAGACGATCGGCGAGGGTGGCGACTATCACCGCGAATTCTGGGTGCCGACCTCGCGCGGGCAGATCCGCGTGCCGGTCGATACGATCGAATGGATCGAGGCGGCGAAGGATTATGCGCTGCTCCACACCGGCGATCGCAGCCACATGATCCGCGTCACGATGACCGCGCTGGAGCAGGGGCTGGATCCCGAACAGATGATCCGCGTCCACCGCTCCGCCTTTGTCCGCCCCAAGGCCGTGCTTCAGATCAGCGCGATCGGCCGTCATATGGCGCTGGTCCTGCGCTCGGGCGCGACCGTGCGCGTCGGTCCGCGCCACTGGGACGAGGTCCGGCACCGCCTCAAGGGATAGGCCTGGTCGCTTCGTCCCCCGTGCCTGCTTCTCCGGCGCAGTTTCGTCGCTCCCGTCGCGGGGGTGATCCCCGGCGCGATCTTCCCCGCTAACCGGACCGGGACGGCCATTCGGGGCCGCCGGACATCGCCGGCAAGAGACCGGCAGAATACCAAGGGAAGACACATGCGTATTTCGACCATCCTGCTCGCCACGGCCACCATGGCCTCGGCCGTCGCCGTCGCGACGCCCGCCTTCGCGCAGGATTCCACCTTTGCCGGCCCGCGCGTCGAAGCGACGATCGGCTATGATTCAGTGCACAGCGACGATCATGTCGCGGCCACGCCGAACTCGATCAATGCGGCCCGCCTCGGCATCGCCGCGGGCTATGACGTCGCGATCGGCAAGGTCGTGACCGTCGGCGTCGAGGGCGGCATTGGCTGGGCGCTCGGCGACGGCCGCAGCTACACCGCCGGTGGCACCACCACGACCATCGACACCGGCCGCGACATCGATCTGTCGCTGCGCGTCGGCGCGCGCGTCGCACCGCACACGCTTGTCTATGCCAAGGGCGGCTGGGCCAACAGCGAGTTCCACGGCACCGCCAAGACCGGCGCCTCGGTGATCAGCGCCAGCAGCAACGAGGATGGCTGGCGCGCCGGCGTCGGCATCGAGCAGATGCTGGGCGAGCATGTCTATGCCAAGGCCGAGTATCGCTACACCGACTATGGCGATGACGTGACCCGCCACCAGGCGCTGGTCGGCGTCGGCTATCGCTTCTGAGCCCCCCGGGGAGGAGCGCGTGCGGCCGTTGCGGCGGCCGGGCGCGCTCCTTCCGCTTTCCCGCGAAAGCCCCGCCATGCTGAAGAACCTCCTTTCCGTCCTGCTCGCGCTGGTGCCGCTGGTCGCGATGATCGGCACCCTCGTCGTCACGATCTGACGCGGATCGACCGTTTCGTCGCGCCATCGGACGGCTTCGTCGCTGCTTCAGCGGCCCCATCGCATCCCGGCTGATTCGTCCCGGGCACCGGTGCAGGAGAGTCGCATCGGCCGGCGCGATCCCGCGCCCGCCACCATGGGAGTCCGGATCGTGCGCACGCGGCTTTGGCCACCCTTATTGCTCGGCGTGTTCCTGCTGGCGGCCTATCTCACAGGTCCGTCGTCGACCTTTGTCGGCGGCGGATGCGCGACGGCGCTGGCCCTGCCCGGCTGTGCGACCCAGGCGGGGCGCCGGTAGCGCTATTCCCGGGCGGCGCGCTCGTCGAAGGCGCGGCGTGCCTGCTCGACCTGCGCCAGATGGTCGCCGGCCCAGATCCATACCCCGCAGAAGGCCGCGCCGAGGCTCAACCCCAGCGCGGTGAGCCGATACTCCACCCGCGGCGGCACGACCGGGTGCACCGTGCGCACCAGCAGCCCGTCCCGCTCCATCTGGCGCAAGGTCTGGGTCAGCATCTTCTGGCTGATTCCGCCGACCAGCTTGCCGATGCGGGTGAAACGCAGCTCGCCATGCTCGGCCAGGATTTCCAGGATCAGCATCGTCCATTTGTCGGCGACCCGCCCGATCAGGTCGTTGACGAGCTGCTCGACGCGCGGATCGACCTCGGCGGGCGGATCGTCGGTGCTGTGCGCCCGGGCCGCCGCCACCTGGTCTTCGGTAAATCGCCCATGAGTCGCCATGCCCACACTCTCTTTTGGGTAAGTATAAATCTTTCGGGTGCCTGCTTCCGATAGGAGAGCATAGCGTTACATCCAGCGCAACGCCAACCGCATCGCGAAGGACAGCGACATGAACCCCACCGGCAACACCATCCTCATCACCGGCGGCACCTCGGGCATCGGGCTCGAGCTGGCGCGCGAATTCCAGGCGCTCGGCAACAGCGTGATCATCGCCGGGCGCCGCCGGCAACTGATCGACGCGGCGGTCGCCGCCAATCCGGGGATGACCGGCTATGCGCTCGATGTCGCCGACCCGCAGGCGATCGAAGCCTTCGCGGCGGCGGTGACGGCCGCGCATCCCGCGCTCGACATGCTGATCAACAATGCCGGCATCATGAAGGTGGAAGACCTGACCGGTGGCCCCGGCTATCTCGCCGACGCCGAGGCGACCATCGCGACCAACCTGCTCGGCCCGATCCGGCTGACGGCCGCGCTGCTGCCCCATTTCCGCACGCGTCCGCGCTCGACGATCGTCAACGTCTCGTCCGGCCTGGCCTTCGTGCCGCTGATCGCCACGCCGACCTATAATGCGACCAAGGCAGCGCTTCATTCCTACAGCATCGCGCTGCGCCACCAGCTCAGCGGCACCACGACCGAGGTGATCGAGCTGGTCCCGCCCTCGGTGCAGACCGATCTGATGCCCGGCCATGCCGAGGACGCCCATGCCCTGCCGCTGGCCGACTTCATCGCCGAGACGATGGCCCTGTTCCAGCGCCAGCCGACGCCTCCCGAAATCTGCGTCGAGCGCGTCAAGTTCCTGCGCAATGCCGAGGCCGAGGGCCGGTTCGAACAGACCCTGGCCCTGGTCAACGCGGGGGCCTGAAGTACGCGTTCCGCCGCGCGCCGGTGCGCGGCGGACGCCATTCGCTTCGGCTTCCGCGGCATAGTCCCGCTTGCGCATCGCGCCTATCGTCGCCATTGCCCCCGTCCGCCGAGGCAACCGAGGGTAGGATGGTGACGCAAGCCCTTGGGCTCGATTTCGGAACGACCAACAGCGTGGTCGCGCTTGCCGGGGCGGGGGCGCCGCGGCTCGTGGAGTTCGCCGCGCCGGTCGAAACCAGCGCGGTGTTCCGCTCGGCCTTGTGCTTCTGGGAGGATGACGCGGTCCGCGGCGGCGTGAATGCCGAGGCCGGGCCCTGGGCGATCGCCGAATATCTCGAATATCCGCAGGGCAGCCGCTTTCTCCAGTCGTTCAAATCGGTCGCGGCCAGCGCGACCTTCGAACATGCCTCGGTCTTCGACAAGCGCTACCGCTTCGAGGATCTCGGCCGGCTGTTCCTCGACCGGCTCGTCGCGCATGCGGGCGAGGCATTGCGCGACCGGCCGCGCCGGGTCGTGATCGGCCGCCCGGTCGAATATGCCGGTGCGCGTCCCGATGCAGCGCTTGCCCGGCAGCGCTACGATGCGATGTTCGCCGGCTTCGGGGCGGAACTCCATTATGTCTATGAGCCGCTCGGCGCCGCCTATACCTATGCCGCGCGCCTGAGCGAGCCGGCCACGATCCTGGTCGCGGATTTCGGCGGCGGCACCAGCGATTTCTCGATCGTGCAGGTCGGGCCGCCCGGCGCGGCACGGCGGTGCGTCCCGCTCGGCCATGCCGGGATCGGCATCGCCGGCGACCGCTTCGACTACCGCATCATCGATCGGCTCGTGCTGCCGATCCTCGGCAAGGGCGGCACCTATCGCTCGTTCGACAAGGTGCTGGAGATTCCGCGCGGCTATTTCACCGACTTTGCCGACTGGTCGCGCCTCGCGCTGATGCGCAACCGGCGGACGATGGAGGCGCTGCACAAGCTTCATCGCAACGCGAGCGATCCGCAGGCGATCGGCCGGATGATCGCGATCATCGAGCATGAGCTCGGCTATCCGCTCTACGACGCGGTCGGCCGCCTCAAGCGCGCCCTGTCGACCGGGGAAAGTGCCCGGTTCGAGTTCGCCAGCGCGGAGGCCGGGATCGCGATCGAAGCGGCGGTGCGGCGCGAGGATTTCGAGGGCTGGATCGCGGAGGATCTGGCGCGGATCGAGGCGACGGTCGACCGTGCCCTTGCCGCGGCCGGCAGCACCGAGCGGAGCATCGACCGGGTGTTCCTGACCGGCGGCTCGTCGCTGATCCCGGCGGTGCGCGCGCTGTTCGTCCGGCGCTTCGGCGAAGAGCGGATCGGCGCGGGCGGGGAACTCACCTCGATCGCGCATGGCCTGGCCCTGATCGGGCAGGAAGAGAATATTGCCGCCTGGGCCGCGTGAGCGGCGGGCGATGGGAAAGAGCGGGGGCGTTACGCCACGACGGCGCCGATACGACGCCGTGCGCCGCGATTGAATCGACCGGACGCCGATGCCGGGCCGGGGACCAAAATGTCATGCGGGTCGCTGACATTTTGAGCAAACATTGTACAGAAGTCTGTACAATGTTTGCTGACCCGCGACCCGCGCCAGTGCCGTGCCGCGGGAAGCGCCGGGCTGGCGGATCGGGGCGGTCGGGCGGCCCGCTCACCGGGCGTCATCGAAGCCTGAATAGCCGTCGAGTCGATCGGCTCTATACCGATATGCCGGACCGCCGACGGTCCTGCCGAGCCGATCGGGCTTGATTGTGCACTTGCCGATCCTCGTCGCGGAGCAACGAGCGGATGATGGGATCGGCCTTCTCCGGAGAGAAGCCGCAATAGCTCCTCGTCAGATAGTGTTTCCAGAGTAACATCGGAAAAATTCACTATATAACAAATGGTGATGATATAACCATAATGGTTATAAATTCTACGAGACACAATATTGTCGCGAAAATGTCCTCATCATAGAATATATAAATGCGCGTTAATATAACAGCGTCATTTTATACTAAGATTGGCGGCGTTACGGCGCGTTAATTGATTGACTCATAACAAATTGGCGGGCGCCCCGCCGGAGCTTCGCACGAGGCTGCGACGGGTGTTTGCCGGGGGAGTTTCCTGCCCCTGGATGGTGCACATCCAGATTCCGGGCGATCGAGAGGGGGAAGATATCATGACCGTGACGATGGACAGCACGACGGAAGGCACCGCGACGGTGTCGGGACTCTCGCCGGTATCCGGTTCGTTCGCCGGGGGGGCCAAGTTAGTCATCACGGGAAGCGGCCTTGGCGGGACGCAGAATGTCGTGTTCGGGGATATCCTCTCCGGGGGCGTGGGCGCGGCTCCGAGTTCCGTCACCGACACGCAGGTCGAGGTGACGGCGCCCGCGCACGCCCCCGGGCTGGTGGACGTCACCCTCAACGTTTCCGGCGTGAACGTGGCTGCGCCAAGCTTCACCTATGACGGCCCCGCGATCACCGGCATGTCTCCCGATACGGCACCGAATACCGTGGCGACCACCATCACCATCACCGGTACGCTGCTGGACAGCGCGACGACGGTGAGCTTCGGCGGCACGCAGGCGACCGTGGCGAGCCAGAGCGCCACGCAACTGACCGTGGCGACGCCGCTCTCCCTGCCCGCGGGCAGCACGCCCGTCAGCGTCAATTTCCCCGGCCTCCCCGCGCTCGACGCGGGGACGCTGGCGGTCATCGGGCCAGCCGTGACCGCGATCTCGCCGACAAGCGGCCCCATGACGGGGGGCACGGTGGTCACGATCCACGGCACCTTGCTCACCGGGGCGACGGCGGCGCTGTTCGGCACGATCGGCGCGACGCCGACCTCCGTGTCGGACACCGAAATCGTCGTTACCGCGCCGGCGACGACCACCGCCGGGCCGGTCTCGCTGACGGTCAACGTTCCGACCGGGGTCACGCCCGCGGTTCCCGCGGCGACCTTCACCTATGCCACGCCCACATCAGTCAACGCGACCTTCGTGGTGGACAACCAGACCGGCGTGCCGGACGAGCTCGTGTTCGTGAAATTCCTGGGGGCGGAGATCGTGGCGGACAAGGGCGCCCCGACACAGACCTATGGCGCGGGCCAGGCGCTGCAGACGGGCACGAGCACCGCATCGCAATCCTATGCCTTGTCCGATATGCTTGCGCCGCTGCCCGGAACCTCGGGCACGCCCGTGCCGAGCTTCGCCATCAACAATTATGCGGGCGGCCGGATCTATTTCAGCCTGGGCGCCGAGCTGGCCTCGACGACGATCCCGGCGGCACAATTGCCCGGCGATCCCGATTTCGCGACGGTCTATGGCTATGTCGAGCCATCGGTCTTTCCGACCCCGCTGACGGGCAACACCAATATCGACGCATCCTATGTCGACTTTGTCGGCATTCCGATCGAGATTTCGGTGCGCGACTGCGCAAGCGACGCCCTGGTGCAGCCCCCGGCCAACAATCCGCTGACGACGACGTCCGGCAGCGCGATCTTCACCGCGCTCACCAGCGACAAAAAGGTGCCCGCAAACGCGGTGGTGGCGGCTTCGGGCAAGACCTATACATCGGCTTCGGGCAATCACGAAACGACGATCGGCGGCACCGCGCGCATCCTGTCTCCGTCGCTCTACGATCCGACGCAGTTCACCGGCGGCACCGCCTATCCGGACTGGACGGGAAGCGGTTCGCTGCTCGCCGCGCTTACGAGCGCCGGGACGACGTTGAATGTCGCGAGCTACAAGACGGTGACGGACACGCCCACGGTGCCGTCGGACACGCTGTTCGGCTTTGCCGGCAGCACCACCGCCTCGAATATCGGCACCGGCTGGAGCGAAGCGCAGGGCTATGCGCTGACGGCGCAGGCCGTTGCCGACCTGAACCCCGGCGGCGCGAATAAGCGGATCCCGCACCTCGAAGGCGTGGCGGGGATCAAGATGAGCGGCAACGGCGATGTCGTCGGCGCGTTCGATATCTACATCACCAGCGCGGCGCTGGCGGCGCAGACCGGCATCTATGGTGCGAACCCGCCCTATGTCGTCGACTGGCCGAGCAACACCACGGCCACCGCGGAAGCCCAGATCGAGAATGACCTGGCCGGCCGCATCGTCGGCGATCTGCTCGCCGGGTTCAATTTCGGCTGGGCGGGCTGCACGACAACCGTTGCCGCCCAGGCGGCCAGCAACGGGCTGGCGGCCACCCTGGCCGGCACGATCTTCGACGTGACGGACGGTCCCCAGGCCGGCACGGCGATCGGGCAACTGACCACCGGGCAGTTCTTCTACCTGCTCTCGCTCCAGCCAAGCACGACCGACCTGTCGCAATGGTATGGCGCGGCGATCCAGCCGACCAACCCGAGCTGGTATAATTGCTATTCGAGCGACTTCCAGGCGCTGACCAACTGCTACAACATGGCGTTCACCGACCGCCTGCAGGGCGGGAGCGATCCGGACATGTTCTTCAACCAGACGAGCGACATCTATGTCAGGATCACGCTTCTGCCGGGCGCCTATACGGTGGCGAACGATGCCCGCTGCGGCGGGACGGGAGGGCTGTGAGCCGGGGCCCGGCGGTGACACGGGAAATGCCGTTGCCCGGGCAATGCCGCCCGTTTCCGCAGCGTTCCGGTGAGAGGATAGCGCCGCCCGCGCCTACCGGTCATAGCATCGCCGGATAAAGGCGGCGCGCGCCGGGCCGCGGGCATGGGCGGCGTCGCCGGGGAAGCGGCTGATCACGACGGCAAGCTGTTCGAATTCGGCCTTGCCCAGCCAGCCCTGGATCCGGCCCTGCTCGACTGCCCAGCAATCGGCCACCGTTTCGCTCGGGCCGAAGATCTGGTGGCCGCATTCATGCGTGTACCAGAAAAGCTGCTGGGCGCGGGGCAGTTCGAACAGGCTGGGATTGAGCACGATGCGCCCGGCGACGGAGGCGGCGATATCGTTGATCTTCAGCACCTCGGTCTCGACCGGCCCGCAGGTCGCCCAATAGCCGGCAAGCAGCAGGGCGCCGGGCAGCACGCGCTGCTGGGCGAGCGCGGGCTGCGGCAGAAGCAGGGCGAGGAGCAGCGGCGCCAGGCGCCAGAAAGGGTTCTTCATCGGATCGACTCCGCTGGAAAGGGGGCCGGCGCGCCGCCGGGTCGAGCACGGGACGGCCGGCGGTTCGGGCTAGGGCTTCCCGAGCGCGGCGCCAGCGAACACCGCGGCGAGCGGGCGGCTTTCGGGCAGCACATAGACGACGCCGTTGGCCGGCCGGAACAGCGGCGCCACGACCTGTTCGTAAAAGGCCGCCGGCACGTTGATGCAGCCATAGGAAATGCGGTTGTCGCGCGTCGAGGCGCTGGCTAGCCGCGCGAGCCGATGCTCGGCAGCGTTGCTGGTGACGACCCGGTGAAGCGAGATCGCGGCCGCATAATCGACCCACAGGATATCGTGCGCGAAATTGCGCCCCATCACCGCGTCGAAGCGGCCGGCGGGGGTGATGCGGTCGGCCGGGCCGATGTCGGCGAGCTTGCGATCGCCGATCCCGGGAGGAGAGACGTCACCCCGGGCAAGGCCGAGCAGCGCCGGGGCATCGCCGCGGATCGCCCCGTCCGGGCCGAAGGCGAACACATGGGCGCCCGCCTTGTCGACGATGATGAAGGGCTGACCGTGCGCGTCGCCCGATCGCACCACCCAGTCAGCGAGCCGGCGGGTGTCGCCCGATGCCGGGGCGCCGGAGAAATCGGCACCCCCCGCGCCGGGCGCCGGCCGGGCCAGCGCCGGCCCCGCCGCGAGCAGGGCCAGGCACAGGCCGAGCCCCGCCCGGCGGATCGGCGCGGATCGGCTCATCTCAGTTCCGGTCCTGCTTGGCCGGATGGGCCGGGACCAGCGGCTTGAGCGGCTGGAGCGGGGCGGCAGGCGGCGTGGTGGGATGAACGATGACCACGAGCGGGGTCTCCGGCTGGAGCGGGGCTGGCGGCAGCAGCGATTCGAGCTGCCCCGGCGGCACCAGGAGCCCCGTTTCAGTCACCACCACGCCGGGGAAGCCGGGCTGGCCCGGCAAGCCGGGAGCGACGGGCACCAGCACCGGCGGCGTGACGGGTGTCGGGGCGGGGGTCGTGCCCGGCGGCACGATGACCGGCGGGGTGATGACGGGCGGGACCACTACGGGTGGCACCACGACCGGCGGGACGACCACCGGCGGCACCACGACCGGCGGCACGACCACCGGGGGTACGACCACCGCGGCGGCGGTGATCGTCCCGGTGGTGCGGAAGGTCGAGACGCAGCACGACCCCGCCAGCGCATATTGCCCCGCATTGGCGCCGGCCAGGCTGTAGCCGGTATAGGTGATGCCGATGTTGGAGCCCACCGCGGCGCTGTCGAACACCGCACTGCTGCCCGCGCCGGCGACCAGCGTGACGCCGGTGGGAAGGCCGGAGGTGGCGGTGGTGTTGAAGCCGGTCAGCGTCGCCGCGGTCGTGCCGTCGTCCACCTTGCTGCCATTGGGGAAGAGCAGCATGCGCTGCACCACCGATGCCCCGAGGCTCAGCGTGAAGAAGCCGGAGAAATCGGTCGGCGCGGCATAGGAGACGGGATTGTAGTTGATCACGACCGCCGCGTTGGGGCCGGTCACGGTCACCGGCGGCGTCAGCGGCGCGAACTTGAGGGTGCCGCCGCCGACGCCGGGCCCGGTCCCGTCCGCGCCGGCGATGATCAGCAGGCCGGGCTGGAGGCCCAGGCTCTGCGACGGGATCGTGCTGCCGCGCGTCAGGGTGACGGCGGCCGCGATGGTCACGTCATGGCCGGCGCACAGGGCGATGTTGCCGTCGGTGGTGGTCATCGCATGGAACACGTTCACGTTGCGCCCGGCGTTGAGCAGGATGCTGCCATTGGTGGTGGTCAGCGCCGCATTCACGTTCACGTCGCGTCCGCAACAGGCCACGATATTGCCGTTGGTGGTGGTGACCGCCGCGTTGAAGACCACGTCGCGCACGGCGTTGAGCCGCAATGTCGTGGTGCTCGGCGTCGCCGTCCAGGCGATCGCGTCGTTGACGATGATGTCGCCATTGCCCGTCAGCGTCGTGCCGAGCGTGGTGGTCGGCGGCGTGCCGGGGACGGTCGCGTCGGGGCCGGGCAAGGTGTTGATCGTCACGCTGTTGGTCACCAGCATCGCCGACAGGGTCGCGCCGGAGATATTGCCGCCGGCGCCGATGATGAAGTCCTGCGGATCGATCAGCCAGGTGCCGGTCACGCCGGCGGGTGCGAGCGTGGACACCCGGGCGCCATCGGCGATATTCACCTGCGCGGCGGAGGTTTCGACGAAGCCGCCATTGCCGCCGTTCGCCGCGCTGGCGTCGAGCGTGCCGGTCAGGTTGGCCGTGCCGTTCTGCATGTCGCCGAGCAGGCGGATGGTGCCGGCATGATTCTCGATCGTGCGCGCCTCGATCACGCCGCTGTTGTTGACGACGGTGCCGAGCAGCGCGCCCGCGCCCTGCGTGGTGAGCAGCACGTTGCCGCCATCGGCGCGGATCAGCCCGCCATTGCGGACCAGCGCGCCGACCGCGCCGGCATCGACCACGATGTTGAGCAGGCCATCGCCCGCGACGTCGAGCGTCATCGCCTCGCCGGCCGCGAGCGCCACGGTGCCGAGCCGCGCCGAGATCGTGCCGTCATTGCCGACATGCGCGCCGAGCAGCGCGACGAAGCCGCCATCGGCCGCGGTGATCGTGCCCTGGTTGAGCACCGTGCCGCCGCTCTTGCCCGCGAAGCGATAGCTGCCGGCCATGAAGTCGCTGTCGGCGATGTCCAGCGTCGAGGCGACGAGCCCACCGACATTCACCTGCGCGCCGGCACCGAACAGGATGCCGTTGGGATTGACCAGGAACACCTTGCCGTTGGCGGAGAGGCTGCCGAAGATCTGTGACGCATCGGGGCCGAGCACCCGGTTGAGCGCGACCGAACTGCTGTTGGGCTGAACGAAGGTGACGCTGTTGCCCTGGGCGATATTGAAGCTGTCCCAGTTGATCGCGGTCGACTGGCTCGACTGGTTGATGGTCACGCTGTTCGCGCCGCTGGTGATCGTGGCGGCGCCCGCCACCACGCTGCCGCCGCCCGGGAGCGATTGCGCCTGCGCCTGGCCCGAGAGCGCGAGCGAACTCGCCAGGCCGATCAGGGCGAGGCGGGCGATGCCGCCGAGCGCGCTCGAGCCGAGCAGCCGGACATGGCGGCGCTGGGAAGCGGAAGTGGTTCCGGATGCGTGACGGATGGCGTTCATGATCGAATTCCTTGGATGCGGGGAAAAGGCGGCGCGACCGGCGCGGCCTGCCTTCAGAAGGTCTTGGTGACCTGGAACCAGAAACGGCCGTCGCGGTCCGGCGCGGAGGTGGCCGCGGTGTCCCCGATCTTGCGCGCATAGCTTGCGCGGGCCGTGAAATTCTCCGGGGCCATCCACACCAGCCCGCCGCCATAGCCGCTGCGGCTTGCATGGTTGCTGCCGGTGAACCAGGGATCCTTGGCGTAATCGACGCCGCCGGTATCGACGAAGCCGATCAGCTGAAGCTGGCCGGGAAAGCCCGGGGCCCAGTCGCTCAGCATCAGCCGCGCCTCGGCGGTGGCGATATAGCCCTGATCGCCATAGGCCTCGCCTTCCGGATAGGCGCGCACGCCATAGGCGCCGCCCAGTTCCATCTTCTCCGAGGTATCGAGATTGTCGAACGCGAACTGACCGCGCACCGCGGCGTAGAGCGACAGCGGGCCGCCGACCCGCTGTAGCCGCGCCAGGCTGAACTGAACCTTGTTGAAGCTGCCGGCGCTGTGCGCGGTCAGCGCGTCGGCTGCACGGTCGAGCGGGCTGCGCAGCTTGAGGTCGCCGATCGTCCAGGCGAGCGAGAAGGCGTTCCAGCCACCGCCGGCGACGCCGTCGCGGCTGTTGCCGTTCAGGCCGAGCGTGGCGGTCTTGCTCATCCGGCGCGACTGGCTGGAGGTCAGGTCGATCCGGTCGTCGAACCATTTCGCGTCGAGCTCGCCGACCGCATAGAGGTTGGCACGGCGCGAGCGGATCAGCGGGTAGCTCGCATAGAGGCTCGCGACATCGGCCGTCCCATGCGCATCCAGGCTCGCGAACTCGTGGCTCAGGTCATAGCGGAAATGCGCATAGGCGACCCCGAGGGTGAGGTTGCCGATCGGCGCCTGCCAGGAGGCGCGGCCATAGGCCAGGCCTTCGGTCGAGGCGAGCACGCGCAGGCTGAGCTGGTCGCCCAGGCCGGTCGCGTCGTTGAGGTTGATCGTCCCGCCGCCGCGATAGGCGCCGGTATAGCGGTTGCCGGCATTGTCCGCCTCGAGGCTGCCGGTGACGCGCCGGCCGGGGGTGAGGTCGACCGTCAGGTCCGACGTGCCGGTCGTGGCGCCGGGCGACAATGTCGACCGGACCGCGACGCCCGGAATGTCGGACAGGAGCAGCAGCCGCCGCTCGAGCGGTGCGCTGGTGACCACATCGCCGCTGTCGATGCCGTGCAGCACGCCCCGGGCGACGCGGCCCGACAGGTTGGTGCCGTTGTCGATGTCGATCTTGCCATAGCGGCCCTCGAGCACCGCGATGGTGACCGAGCCGCCCTGCACGTCCTGCGCGGGCAGATAGGCCTGGGCGAGGAAATAGCCGCGTGCCTTGTAGAAGGCAGCGATGCGGGCCGCGACGGCGCGCAGCTCGAACAGGTTCAATTCGCTGCCCGGGGCGAAGCCGCTCGCGGCGAGCAGCGTCGGCTCGTCATACAGGGTCTGCCCGGTGATATGCAGCGCGGCGACATGGATCCTCGGGCCGGCCTGGTCGGCCTCGGGGGCTGTCCTGGGCGCCTCGACGACCAGGCCCGGTTCCTCCTTCGGCGCGACGGG
>CAISGR010000136.1 GCA_903884945.1 uncultured bacterium | reverse complement strand
CTGCGATCGATCGCATGGGAAGGCCGCTATCTCGTGGTCGGCTTCCCCGCCGGCATCCCGAAACTGCCGCTCAACCTGACCCTGCTCAAGAGCTGCGACGTGTGCGGCGTGTTCTGGGGCGCCTTTGCGGCGCGCGACCCCAAGGCGAACGCAGCGCATATCGATCGGCTGTTCCGCCTGTGGAAGGAGGGCCGGATCGCCCCCCGCGTAACCGAGACCTTTGCCTTCGAGGATGGCGGAAAAGCGATCGCCAAGATGGCCGCGCGCCAGGCGATCGGAAAACTGGTGGTAACGGTCGCCGACTAGCGCCGGTCGCGGCCGCTTCAGCATCCGGAAAGGACAACCGCCCGGTCGCGGGCGGTTGCGTCCTTTCGTCCCCCACCCTATCTCCGCAGGAACAATTGCCACGGCCCAAGGGGAACGAGCCACCATGACCACCTTCGACGATCGCGAGCGGGCGTTCGAGACCAAATATGCCCGCGACGAGGAGATGGCGTTCCGCATCACCGCCCGTCGCAACCGGCTGCTGGGCCAATGGGCCGCCACGCTGATGAAGCTGACCCCTGAAGAAGCCGATGGCTATGCCAAGGCGGTCGTGCAGGCCGACTTCGAGGAAGCCGGCGACGAGGACGTGATCCGCAAGCTCTACAGCGACCTGACCGCAGCCGGCGTCGAGGTCGACGAAGCCTCCGTGCGCCGCGCGATCGAGGAGCAGACGATCGAAGCGCGCCGCCAGCTGATGCAGTCCGAATAAGATGAGAGCGGAATAACAGCATGGCGATGGCGGCCGACGAAATCGAAGCGCTGATCACCGGCGGTATTCCGGACGCCCGGGTCGAGATTACCGACCTGGCCGGCGACGGTGACCATTATGCTGCCCGCGTGACGTCCGAGAGTTTCCGGGGCTTGCCCCGAATCAAGCAACACCAGGCGGTCTATGCCGCGCTGGGCGGGCGGATGGGCGGCGTGCTGCATGCACTCCAGCTCACCACTGCGGTTCCAGAGTAGACAGGAGTAGCGCACGTGACCGATGACGCACAGGCCCGCATCGCCGAGATGGTCGGCAAGAGCGACGTTCTTCTTTTCATGAAGGGCAGCCCATTGTTCCCGCAATGCGGCTTTTCCAGCCGCGCCGTGGCGATCCTCAATCATCTGGGCGCTGAATTCGACAGCGTCGACGTGTTGCAGGACCAGGGCGTCCGCCAGGGCATCAAGGCCTTTTCGGACTGGCCGACCATTCCGCAGCTCTATGTGAAGGGCGAATTCATCGGCGGATCGGACATCATGATGGAGATGTACGAAAGCGGTGAGCTGGCGCAGCTGTTCGAGCAACAGGGCGTCACCCAGGCGAGCTAGGGACGCCGGGCTGGTGCCGGCCTCTTCCGGGAACGGCGCCGATCGGAACAGCATCGGAGATCACGCGCCCGCGTCGTTCGACGCGGGCGTTGTCTTGCGTGCGAGCGATGCAGCGATCTTCATGGCGATTTCGGGATAGGAAGGCCGGGTAGGGCGGACCGACGCGAGATCGGAGGGAGCATCGGCCCGCCCTGCTGAAGCGCAGAACGCTCGGCATGCTTCAGACTATGCAGCCGCCATGCCAGTCTTGCGGAGTGGCGAAAAACCAATCGTGACGATGGTTAACCACCCCACCCGACCGACCCCGGGTGTAAGCATTTCCGACAGATCAACCGCCGATCGTCAGCGCGACCTCGTACAGGCCGGGATGCGCCTTGCCGAGCGCCGCGTTGCGCGTGAAGAAATCGGCGGCGCGCAGCCGTGCCATCACCCGCTCCTGCGCCGCCGGATCGCGGACCTGGGCATAGTTCACCACCCTGTCGCCCGCGAGCCCGCGATGGATGCTCGCTGACATCCAGCCCTCCACATCGCTGACCGATCTCGCCCCCTCGGCGAGCAGGGCGATCAGCGCCGCCTGGTTGGCTGGATCGCAGGTGAAGACGTTGATCTGGGTAATGATCCCGGTTCCGCTGGTGATGATCGGCATGTCGTTTCTCCATACGGGCCCGCAGGGCGCACCCCGACAGGCCGGGAGCGCGGATATCGCACCCCTTCCTGTCGCGGGTTCCGCCGCAGCGGATACGGAGAGCACTCTCGCAGCGGAGAGCGGTGGCCGGGCTTACCGATACCGGCCTGCTTCTTTTCGACCGCGACGGACTAGCAAATTGCCGCGCACCGGTCCAGAAATCGCGGCATGACGAACCCCCGCACCGGCGGCCGCATCCTGGTCGACCAGCTTGTCGCACAGGGCTGCGACCGCATCTTCACCGTTCCCGGCGAGAGCTTCCTCGCGGTGCTCGACGCGCTGCACGACACACCCGGGATCGATCTCGTGGTGTGCCGGCAGGAAGGCGGCGTCACCTTCATGGCCTGCGCCGACGGCACGCTGACCGGGCGGCCGGGCGTCGCCTTCGTGACGCGCGGGCCCGGCGCGACCAATGCCTCGATCGGGGTGCATGTCGCGATGCAGGATTCGCAGCCGATGGTGCTGTTCATCGGCGACGTCGATCGGGGAACCAAGGACCGCGAGGCGTTCCAGGAGATCGATTTTCCGGCGATGTTCGCGCCCGTCGCGAAATGGGCGGCGAAGATCGACGATGCCGCACGCATCCCGGAATATGTCGCGCGGGCGTGGCATGTCGCGATGTCGGGCCGACCGGGGCCGGTGGTGCTGGCGCTGCCCGAGGACATGCTGCTCGACGAGGTGGTTACGGCGGACCGGCCGCGCGTGGAGCGCCCCTTCCAGGCGTGCGATCCCGTGACGATGGAGACGCTCGCCGGCCTGCTGGGTGCGGCATCGCGTCCGGTAGCCATTATCGGGGGCGCGGGCTGGGATGCCGCAGCGACGCGCGACTTCCAGCAATTCGCCGAGCGCAGCGGCCTGCCGGTGGTGGCGGCCTTTCGGCGGCAGGATGCGATCCCGAACGACTCGTCCGTCTATGCCGGCAATCTCGGCTATGGGCCCAATCCGAAGCTCGCCCAGCGCGTGCGGGAGGCCGACCTGCTGCTCGTGGTCGGGCCGCGGCTCGGTGAAGCTACAACCGACGGCTATACACTGGTCACGCCGGAGCATCCGGGGCAGCGCCTCGTGCATGTCCACCCCGACCCGAACGAACTCGGCAGCACCTATCGCACCGAACTCACGATCTGTGCCGGGATGCGCGAGTTCGCCCGGGGGTTGCGCTCGATCGAGCTGCCGCCGCTGGCGGCCGGGGCCGAGGCGCATGCCGCATATGAGGCATGGTCCACCCCTGCCCCGCGCGACCTGACGCTCGATCTCGGGCCGTGCGTGGCGGCAATGCGCGCGGCGCTGCCGGCCGATACGATCATCTGCAACGGCGCAGGCAATTACTCCGGGTGGTGGCACCGCTATTGGCGCTATGCCGGCCCCGGATGCCAGCTCGCGCCGACCGCCGGTGCGATGGGCTATGGCGTACCCGCCGCAACGGCAGCGGCGCTGCGGCATCCCGGCCGGATGGTGGTGGCACTCGCGGGCGACGGCTGTTTCCTGATGAACGGGCAGGAACTAGCGACTGCCGTGGGGCATGGCGCGGACATGCTGGTGCTGGTGATCGACAATGGCGGCTACGGCACCATCCGCATGCATCAGGAGCGGGAATATCCCGGGCGGATCTCCGGGACCGAGTTGCGGAACCCCGATTTCGCTGCGCTGGGACGCGCCTATGGCTGCTGGGCAGAGACGGTGACGACGACCGCCGCGTTCGCGCCGGCACTGGCCCGCGCGATGGCGGAGACCGGCGTGCGGCTGCTCCACCTGAAGACCGATATCGAGGCGATCACGGCAGCGACCACCATTTCGGCCTTGCGGCAACGCTGACCGCGCGGACAATGCCGCGCTGCAACAAAACCTCTTCGACGACTATATCCAGTAACGAATAGAAAAGGCCGCCCCGGTTTCCCCGGGACAGCCTTTTCAAAGCCATGACGTAAAAAACGTCAGATATCGTCGCCAAGCGCACCCTTGACCTTGCCGATGAATTGTTGCCCCTTGCCCTTGACTTGCTGGGCAGCACCTTCATCGCGCGTGTCGGGATTGTCGCTCTGCTGCTTGACCTTGCCGATGGCTTCGTTGACATTGCCTTTGATCTTGTCGGTGAGTTCACCCATGTGCGTGCTCCTTGATCATCGTGCGGCGTCGAAGGCCGACACCTGCCATTCCCCAGGCAAAGAACGGATGATCACGCTTGCGGTTCCGGCAATTCGCCGTGCGAATGCCTCGCAAGATATTGAAAAAACGCGATGCCCGATCGGATAGCCGAGCATTATGAGCGCCATGCCCGGGCGTTCGATCGCGACCGCGGGGGTAGTTTCGTCGAGCGCGGCTGGATCGAGCGCTTCGTCATGCCCCTGCCGCGCGGCGGCGCGATTCTCGATCTCGGCTGTGGCGGGGGAGAACCGATCGACCGCTACCTGATCGACCACGGCTTTGCGGTGACCGGGATCGACAGCTCGACGACGATGATCGGCCTCGCCCGCACCCGGTTTCCGCGCCACCGCTGGCTGCAGACCGACATGCGCACGCTGGCGATCGACGAGCGGTTCGAGGGCGTGGTCGCGTGGAGCAGCCTGTTCCACCTGGCGCATGACGACCAGGCAGCGATGATCCCGCGCATTGCCGGCTGGCTGAAGCCCGGCGGGCGCTTCCTGTTCAACAGCGGGCCGTCGCGCGGAGTCGCGATCGGCACGCACCGCGGCGAGCCGCTGTTCCACGCAAGCCTCGACCCCGGCGAATATCGTGCCGCCTTCGCCCGCGCCGGGCTGGTCGAGATGGCGCACGTCGCCGAGGATCCCGGCTGCGGCGGCGCGACCGTGTGGCTGGCGCGGAAAGCCTAGCCCGCGACCGTCTTCAGGAAGGCAAGCACCGCCCGCCAATTGGCCTCGGCCCCCTTCGGATCCCTGGCCGCGATCAGCGTCGAGGAACCATGGACGCCGTCGACCGGCGTATAGAGTGTCGCCTTGCCGCCCGGCACCTTGTCCGCGATCGCCCGGGCGGCGGCGACTTCCCCCGCCGCCGGCGACGAGGTGATGAACACCGGCACGGTAACCTTCGCCGCGGCATTTTCGACATACTGCTTGTCAGCGAAATATTCGCCCGGCGAGAAGGCAAGCACTGCCTTGATCGATCCGGGATTCTCGGCCGCGACGGGAAAGACCAGCGACGCGGAATAGCTGCTACCCCACAGGATGATCGGCAGATTCTCGCGACGGGCCCATTCGATCGCGCCCTGCAGATCGGGCTTGGCGGCGAGATATTCCTGGCCTTCGGGCCGCGCTGCATTGCCGGCGGGCGGGGTGATCAGGGCAGCCGTCTCGTTCTTGCCGAACAGGCCCCCGCCCGCGCGCTGATCGATCGCGAGCGCCGAATAGCCGGCCGCCACGAGCCGCGGCGCGATCGTGGCATATTCCCCCCTGCCCGATCCGGCCTGGTGGAACAGCAAGATGATCGCCTTGGGATTATCCGCGCGATAGATCGTCCCCCGGACGTTCGGGCCGTCCGTTGCGGCGAGCCAGAAGCTGTTGGGCTGTGCGGGTTCCTCGACGGTCGCGACATTGCTCGCATTCCCCTCCGGGGCGCCGGTACCACAGGACGCGCAGAGCAGCGCGCCAACCATTGCGAGACGTTTCATCCAACTGTGCCTTTCCGGTTCGGCTCTCAGATCAGTCCGGCGAGCGGGCTGGACGGATCGGCGTAGCGGCGCTTGCCCATGCGACCGGCGAGATAGGCCAGCCGGCCCGCCTCGACGCCAGCCTTCATCGCGGCGGCCATCATGATCGGATCCTTCGCCTCGGCGATCGCGGTGTTCATCAGCACGCCGTCGCACCCGAGCTCCATCGCGGCGGCCGCGTCCGAAGCAGTGCCGACCCCGGCATCGACCAGCACGGGCACGCTGGCGCCCTCGACGATGAGGCGGATCGTCACCTGGTTCTGGATGCCGAGCCCCGAGCCGATCGGCGCGCCGAGCGGCATGATCGCGACCGCACCGACATTCTCAAGCCGCTTCGCCGCGATCGGATCGTCGACGCAATAGACCATCGGCAGGAAGCCTTCCTTGGCCAGGATCTCCGTCGCACGCAGTGTCTCGACCATGTCGGGATAGAGCGTCTTCGCCTCGCCCAGCACCTCGAGCTTGACCAGATCCCAGCCGCCGGCCTCGCGCGCCAGCCGCAGCGTGCGGATCGCATCCTCGGCGGTAAAGCAGCCCGCGGTGTTGGGGAGGTAGGTGACCTTCTTGGGATCGATGAAATCGGTCAGCATCGGCGCGTTCGGATCGGACACGTTGACGCGGCGCACCGCGACCGTGACGATCTCCGCGCCCGAGGCCTCCAGCGCGGCGGCATTCTGGGCGAAATCCTTGTACTTGCCGGTGCCGACGATCAGCCGCGACCGGAAGGTGCGGCCCGCGACCGTCCAGCTATCGAGGGCGGGCGCCACATCGCCGCCGCCGACGAAGTGCACGATCTCCAGCTCGTCGCCATCCTCGACGCAGACCTGGCCGAGCGTCGAGCGCGGCACGACCTCCAGATTGCGTTCGACGGCGACCTTTTCGGGCACGAGGCCGAGATCGGCCGCGAGCTGGGCGAGGCTGAGGCCGGCGGCGACGCGGCGGTGTTCGCCATTGACGCGGATCGAAACGGTGTGGTCGGTATGCATGCGTCTCCCCTAGACCTTCGCTTCCCGCGAAGTCGAGCACCTGTTCCGGCACGCAGCATGTCTCGACTTCGCGCGACACGAGCGGCTAAGAAAGGCCCGACCGCGATATAGGCGGCGACTGACTGCCCGCAACCGAAAGGCTCACCCACTTGGCCGATACGATCTTCGTCCTCAACGGCCCGAACATGAACCTGCTCGGGCTGCGCGAGCCCGACATCTACGGCCATGAGACGCTCGACGACATCGCCGGGCAGATGGAGGACCGCGCCCGCGAACTCGACCTGTCGATCGACATGCGGCAGTCGAATCACGAGGGGCATCTGATCGACTGGCTGCACGAGGCGCAGGCGACGGGCGCCAAGGCGGTTATCCTCAATGCGGCTGCATTTACCCACAGTTCGATCGCACTTCATGACGCGATCAAATCGATCAGGACGCCCGTGATCGAGGTACATCTTTCCAACCCGCACGCGCGCGAATCCTTCCGGCACGAGAGCTGGGTGGGACGTGCCGCGCGCGGAACCATCGCCGGCTTCGGGGCGCTTTCCTATCTGCTTGCGCTTGAAGCCGCCGCCCGTCTCTGACAGGACGCTCGCCCAATAAGGGAGAACAGGGGTCGCATGGCCGAAGATACCAATTCCGATCCGATGCGGATCGATGTCGAGCTGGTCCGCCAGCTGGCACAGATGCTGGACGAAACGCAGCTGACCGAGATCGAGGTCGAGGACGGCGGCCGCCGGATCCGGATCGCGCGCAAGGCAGCCGCGGCCGCGCCGGCGGTGCATTATGCGCCAGCGCCCGCCGCCGCGCCGGTCGCGCTTGCCGCCGCGCCGCTCGAGGCGGCGCCCGTCGCCGCATCGACCGCCAACGCCGTCAAATCGCCGATGGTCGGCACCGCCTATCTGTCGCCCGAGCCTGGCGCGGCATCGTTCGTCAGCGTCGGCAAGCAGGTCGCCGCGGGTGACACGCTGCTGATCGTCGAGGCGATGAAGGTGATGAACCCGATCCTCGCCCCGAGCGCCGGCATCGTCAGGGCGATCCTGGTCGAGAGCGGCCAGCCGGTCGAGTTCGACCAGCCGCTCGTCGTGGTCGAGTAACGCACCTTGGCCGAAATCAAGAAGCTGCTGATCGCCAATCGCGGCGAGATCGCGCTGCGCATCCATCGCGCATGCCATGAGATGGGGATCAAGACGGTCGCGGTGCATTCCACCGCCGATTCGGACGCGATGCATGTGCGCCTCGCCGACGAGGCGATCTGCATCGGCCCCCCGCCCGCCGGCGAGAGCTATCTCAACGTCGCCAACATCATCTCGGCCGCCGAGATCAGCCATGCCGACGCGATCCATCCCGGCTATGGCTTTCTGAGCGAGAATGCCCGCTTCGCGGAGATCGTCGAGGCGCACGGCATCATCTTCGTCGGACCGAAGCCCGAGCATATCCGCACCATGGGCGACAAGGTGGAGGCGAAGCGCACCGCCGGCGCGCTCGGCCTGCCGCTCGTCCCCGGCTCCGACGGCGCGGTCAGCGACCTGGGCGAGGCCAAGGCAGTCGCCGCGCGAATCGGCTATCCGGTGATCATCAAGGCCGCCTCGGGCGGCGGCGGGCGCGGCATGAAGGTGTGCACGTCCGAGGACCAGCTCGAGACGCTGATGATGCAGGCGGGCAACGAGGCGAAGTCGGCCTTTGGCGACGCCACCGTCTATATGGAGAAATATCTCGGCAACCCGCGCCACATCGAGTTCCAGGTGTTCGGCGACGGCAACGGGAATGCGATCCATCTCGGCGAGCGCGACTGTTCGCTGCAACGCCGGCACCAGAAGGTGCTCGAGGAGGCCCCCTCCCCCGTGCTCGGCAGCGAGGATCGCGAGCGGATGGGCGGGATCGTCTCCAAGGCGATGTCCGACATGGGCTATCGCGGCGCGGGCACGATCGAGTTCCTGTGGGAAGACGGCGAGTTCTACTTCATCGAGATGAATACCCGACTCCAGGTGGAGCATCCGGTGACCGAGATGATCACCGGCCTCGACCTGGTGCGCGAGCAGATCCGCATCGCCGAGGGCCATCCGCTGACGCTGCGCCAGGAAGACGTCGTGTTCCGCGGCCATGCGATCGAATGCCGCATCAACGCCGAGGATCCGCGCACCTTCGCCCCTTCCCCCGGCCTGGTGAAGCAATATCACGCCCCGGGCGGGATGAACGTGCGCGTCGATAGCGGGCTCTATGCCGGCTACCGCGTGCCGCCCTATTACGACTCGATGATCGCCAAGCTGATCGTCTATGGCACCACCCGCCAGGGCGCGATCCGCCGGCTGCGCCGCGCGCTGGAAGAGTTCGTGATCGAGGGGATGAAGACCACGATCCCGCTGCACCAGGCGCTGATCGAGGATCCGGATTTCCAGGCCGGGAACTATACGATCAAGTGGCTCGAGGACTGGCTCGCGCGGCAGGAGGACTGAAGCGGCGGGCGCGTGGCCCGGGTAATTGTTTCCAACGGACACGCCCCGATTCCGGGTCGCTTTCGGACTGATTTTTCTCCGCTGTTATGTTGGATATGTTGGATTTTCGGGGCGATTTCCTCATTTACTTTCAATGCCTTCCTCAGATCTCGCCGTTATCCAATAACAGCGAGGAAACAGCGGAAAAAGGACCGCGGTTTCCAACAAGAACGCCACGGCGCCCCGGCATTTCAGCAGCCATGCGAAAGAGCCGGCCGGATCGCCCCTCGCGGCCGTCCGGTTCAACCCTGCATCGAATCGTATCTGGGTTGAATCGAAGCAATGCCGGTCAGTTCCCGAACGCCGCCCACAGACGAGATTTTCCGCCAATGCCTATTGGGCTTTGCCGTTTTCGTTCCCGCCGGTTAATCGCCCCTGTGCCACGGCGGAGGATACGCTGAACATGGGCATGACCCCGCAAGTCGAACTCCCCTATCGCTATCAATTATATGGCTGGCTGATGATATCGGCGCGCCCGCTACCCTTCATGCCTCCCTGGCCCGACGCCGCGTCGACGGAAGAGGATTCAGTCGAAGTGCGCTTCGGCCCGGTTGCCGTGCCCGCCGACACGCCCGTCTATGATGACGGCTTCATCGCTCTCCACGCCGACGGCTCCGCGCTCCTGACCTACCCTGAGGTGCGCATCGCGGTGGCCGGCGGCCGGACGATCCGGGTCGACGCTCCGACCGATATCAGCGACGCCTATCTGCATAGCTGCCTGTCCGGAGCGGCCATGTCCGTCACGAGCCACCAGCGCGGGCAACCGCCCCTGCACGCTTGCGTCCTGGATATTGACGGCAAGGGCATCGCCATCGCAGGCCATAGCGGCTTTGGAAAGTCCACGACGGCGCGGGCGCTGCTGCTGCGCGGACACCGTCTGGTGAGTGACGATCATGCCCAGGTCGATCCAGCCACCCGGCTGGCCCAGGCGGCTTTTCCTTCGATGAAGCTATGGACGAACAGCGCCGACCATCTCGGCGATACGCTCGACCCTGCGATGAAGGTTTCCCCGATGGTGGGAAAATATCACTTGCCGCTACGCGAATCTTACCGCCCCACCCCGATCGCCCTGACGACGGTGGTGATCCTACATCCGGAACCAAAGCTCGAGCACCCGACCCTGCGGCATTTGACGACGCAGGAAGCCGCGATGGCCCTGCACCATTTGGTGCATCGCTGGCGGCTGGCTCATGCCATCGACAAGGGTGCCGCTGCCTTTCACTGGGCCCTGGCCCTTAGCCAGATGGTTCCGGTCGCCATCCTCAAGCGCCCCGACGACCTCCACCAGTTGGATCGCCTCTGCGCTATGATAGAGGGCCTGGCGGCATCCACAGACCGCCGGACCGAGCCTGTTCGATGAGCGCGATCTGCGGGGTCTGGCATTATCGTAACCGTGAACCAGCGCGAGACGATCTGCGTCGCGTTCAGCGCGCGCTCGAGCCGTTCGGGCGAGACAGGGCCCAGACCTGGGACGCGAACGAGGTTGCCCTGGGCGCACGGCTGTTCAGCACCGTGCCCGAGGACCGGTTGGACCGCCAACCGCTGAGCGGCGGTGGCGGACGGTTCGCGCTGGTCGCCGACCTGCGGCTGGACAATCGCGCGGAATTGGCCGGCGCATTGCGGCTATCTGCCGAAGAGATGGCGGACATGGCCGATGCCGACCTGCTACTGGCCGGATGGGAGCGGTGGGGAGCCGATGTCGTCCATCATTTGACGGGCCGTTTCGCCTTCGCCGTCTGGGACGCGGCGGAACGGCGATTGTTCCTGACGCGCGATCCACTGGGGCTGGAGCAACTCTATTTCCATGCCGGCGATGGCTGGTTCGCCTTTGCCAGCCGGCCCCGCGCGCTGCTCGCGCTGCCCGACGTGCCGGTGGCGCCGGATATGGAAACGCTCGCCGGGCACATGCTCCAGTTGCCGCAGCACGGGCCGCACACCTACTTTACCGGCGTGAGCCGGATCGAACCGGGCCAGCGCGGCTGGCTGGCTCAGGACGGCGCATGGCGCACCGAGGCTTATTGGAACCCCGACGGCGTCACGCCGCTGCGCCTGGCCGACCCCCGCGACTACGCGGACGGCTTGCGCGAAGCCGTCACCAGGGCAGTGTCGGCGCAATTGCGCACGATCGGCCCGATCGGCAGCATGCTCAGCTCCGGTTTCGACAGTTCCGCCGTCACTGTTACCGCCGCTCGCCTGCTGGCGGAGCGCGGCATGGGACTGCATGCCTTCACGCATGTCCCGCATCCAGACTTTGCCGGCCCGGTGCTGCGGGGGCGGCACGCGGACGAAGGGCCGCTCGCAGCAGCCACGGCGGCGCTTTACCCCAATATCACGCACCACCGGAGGCCCAATCCGCAGACCGGGCAAACCGCGCTGCTGGACCGCCTCCACGCCATCGGATCCTGCCCTTACTGGGGCGCGGTGCAGCTATGGCAGTATGACATCTACGAGCATGCGCGCACCCTGGGCGTGCGGACCGTGCTGCATGGGAGCATGGGGAATTTCACGCTGTCCTATGAAGGCGCCGAGGCGCTGGCGGAGATGCTGGGCGACGGGCGTCTCCTCAACTTCGTGCGACACTTCTGGCGCCGGTTGCGCGGCGATTATCGGCTGCCCAGCCTGATCGGCATGTCGCTTTTCCCGTTTCTGCCGCCATCGGCCTGGAAGGCTGCCCAGCGCCTGCGCGGCATCGAACCGTGGGATGTCACCGATTGGTCCCCGATCGCCCCCGGCTTGTTACAGAGCCCCGCCGTGCAGGAGCGCATCCGCCAGGCAGGCATGGACTATTCCTATCGCCCGATGCGCAACGGACGCGCCGCCCGCATCGGGATGCTAAGTAGCCTCGATATCGGGCAAGTAATCGACGATTGCCAGGAGACCATCGGGATCGATGTCCGCGATCCAACCAGCGACTTGCGCCTGATCGAATATTGCCTGTCCATTCCGACCGAAATGTTCTCGGCGACCGGCCAGACCAAAAGTCTGTATCGGGCAGCCTTCCAGGCCGATCTCCCGACGGCCCTGCTGGAGGGGCGTACCAGGGGGCTGCAGATCGCGGACTGGATGATGACGTTGCAGCGCAATCGGGCGGAGATGATCGAGGACATCGAACGCTCCGCCGGATCCAGCAGCGTCCGATCGATGATCGACCAAGGCGAGATCCTGCGGCTACTGCGGAACCTGCCGGACAAGGATCCCGGAACAGCGGCGTTTTATCGTCGGCACTGTGTGAAGATCAGCCGCGGAATATCGCTGGCGCATTTCATCCGGCGCACGACCGGGGAAAATGGGTAACTCCGTCTCGCGGTGCAATCGCGGCGGTCGTGTCCTACACCTCGCGCAACGACGTCGATAGGACAGGAGCCGTACCGTCATCGTTGCGCTTCAGGGCCTCCCAACACACGACTGGCCGGGCGCAGATGCCCTGCGTCAGGAAAAAATGCCGGAATCAACGACCCCGGGGGCGCCGGCTTCGACCACTTCCGCAACCTCGACCGCAGTCACCGCCGGCGTCGCCCAACGCTTCTTCTCATCATCCTGCGACGGCACGGATTCAATCTCAGTCTTCATCACTCTACTCCTTCGCCATTCGCATACCTCCGCGAGCCGAGACGGGACGCAGGTGCAATATAAAGTACCGATTATGCCCGAGACTGACAATGAAATTCCGTCTATCTGCCCGAACGATAGCATCCATGATCATGCCGGCAGCGGGGACGACAGGAACTCGCGACTTATTTTTGCAGTGCGGCGTGGATCGATGAAGCAGCGGACGGACTCGCCGAAGCGGCACATCTTCCGGGACCGGCCACGCCTTCAGCGCCCGACCCGCCCTTTGGGACCGGATGGTTAAGGCCGCACCGTGTTGCTCCCGGTAAAGGAAGTGGCTGAAACGGCGAGCCCCAGGATTGCCCGCCCCTTCCGGACACGGGCGCTTCCAGCGGCGGGCCGGATACGGCAGGATGTCTTCCAACGGGGAGGCACAGCATGTTCATCGGCCATTACAGTGCGGCATTCGTTGCCGCGACATCGCCCAGAGCGCCGCGGCTCGGCACGCTGTTCGTCGCCGCACAACTGGTCGACCTCGCCTTCTTCTCGTTCGTGCTGCTCGGGATCGAGCATATGCGGCTGGTACCGCACATCACCGCGATGAACCCGATGGACCTGTACGACATGCCCTGGACGCACAGCCTCGCCGGCGCGATCGGCTTGGCAGCGGGTTTCGGGGCGGCGATCTGGCTGGCGCGGCGCAGCCTGACGGCCGCAGCGATCGGCGGGGCGGTGGTGCTGTCGCACTGGCTGATCGACCTGCTCGTCCACCGCCCCGACCTGACGCTCGCGGGCGGCCCGCCGCCGTTCGGGCTGGGCCTGTGGAACCACCCGGCAATCGAGATACCGCTCGAACTGGTCTTCGCCTTTGGCGGGCTCGTCTTCTTCGTCGGCCGGACGCGGGCCACTGCGCCGCGGGCGTGGGTGCCAGTCGCCGCGCTGGCGACGGTGATGGCGGTGGCGCAGGCTGCCAACTGGCTGAGCGCGCAGCCCGCCGCCGTGATCGATCCGCCGCCCGCGTCGCTCGCAATCTCCGGACTCGCCGCCTATGGGGTGCTCGCGGCGCTCGCCTGGTGGGTGAGCCGGGCACGGGAGATCAAGGCGTGAAGGCAACCATCTGGCACAACCCCCGCTGCTCGAAATCGCGCGAGACGCTCGCGATCCTGCAGGGCACGCCGGGGGTCGAGGTGGAATTGATCGAGTATCTCAAGAATCCGCCGACGCGCGCGACCCTGGCCGCGCTCTACGAGCGGGCGGGGATGACGCCGCGCCAGGGGTTGCGCATGGCGGAGGATGCCGCGCGCGGGCTGAAATATGCCGATGGCGACGCGATCCTCGACGCAATGATCGTCGACCCCATCCTGATCGAGCGGCCGCTGGTGGAAACCGAGAAGGGCGTGCGGCTGGGCCGGCCGCCGGAGAAGGTGCGCGAGATCCTCTGACGGTCGCGCGGCTTCGGCAGCCCGGCGCGACGCGATCGCACGGGCGCCGGGCCCCCGGAACAAGGCGCCGGATGACGAATGGTCGGCCATCGGCATGCTGCATGCCTAACGCGTCCAGCCTGCAGCTCACATCCCATGGGCGTCGAGCGTGGACGCCCGTCGCGCCGCATTGACCCGAAACATATGAAACGTATATGGTTCGTATATTCCAATCCTGAATGAGGAAATCGATGGGTATCGTGAAAATCGACGACGAGCTTCATGAGGAGGCGCGTCGGGCCAGCGCCGTCATGTGCCGCTCGATCAATGCCCAGGCCGAGTTCTGGATGAAGATCGGGATGCTCGCCGAGGCGAATCCGACCCTGTCCTTCAACGACATCGTGAAGGTGCAGCTCGAGGTCGCGCAGCTGCGCATGGCTCGCCCGGTGGTCGCCTGAATGGTCAAGACCCCCGACGAACTGGCGCTGATGCGAACGTCCGGCAAGTTGCTCGCCGCCGTCTTCGAGATGCTGGACGGGCAGAATCTCGCGGGCATGTCGACGATGCAGGTCAATGAGTTGGTCGAACAGTTCATCACGGTCGATCTTGCCGCGCGGCCGGCGAGCAAGGGGCAATATGGCTTCGCCTATGTCCTGAACTGCTCGATCAACCATGTCGTGTGCCACGGCGTGCCCGACCCGAACGAGATCATCCGCGACGGCGACATCATCAATCTCGACATCACGCTGGAAAAGAACGGCTTCATCGCCGACTCGAGCAAGACCTATCTGGTGGGCAACGCGCCCCCGGCCGCGCGACGGCTGGTACGGGTGGCGCAGGAGGCGATGTGGCATGGGATCAGGCAGGTGCGCCCCGGCGCGCGCCTGGGCGATATCGGTTTCGCGATCGAGCGGCATGCCAAGAAGAACGGCTATTCGGTCGTGCGGGAATATTGCGGGCACGGAATCGGCCGGGAAATGCATGAGGATCCGCAGGTCCCCAATTTCTTGAGCGATCAACTGAAACGTCATGATTTTCGGATCGAGCCCGGCTTGGTGCTGGCGATCGAACCGATGGTG
>CAISGR010000135.1 GCA_903884945.1 uncultured bacterium | reverse complement strand
CGAGGACGTTCAGGCCGTGGAAGCGACCGAAGGCCAGGAGGGCTGAACATGAAGGTCAAGATTCAGTCCTTCGACGCCAAGGCAGCTGCCGCGGACATCGAGCTCAACGACGAGGTTTTCGGCCTCGATCCGCGTGCCGACATCCTGCACCGCGTCGTTACGTGGCAGCTCGAGAAGCGTCGCGGCACCGCCCGCGGTACCCGCGAGCGCGCCGACGTTGCCCGCACCGGCAAGAAGTTCGGTCGCCAGAAGGGCGGCGGTACCGCTCGTCACGGCGATCGCCGCGCTCCCACCTTCGTCGGTGGTGGTAAGGCTCACGGCGCCCGCGTCCGCGATTTCAATCCGTCGCTGAACAAGAAGATCCGCGCACTCGGCCTGAAGATGGCGCTTTCGAGCCATGCCAAGGCGGGGTCGCTGGTCATCATGGACACGCTCGCGGTGAACGAGAGCAAGACCAAGACGCTGACGGCGGATTGGGCGAAGCTCGGCTTCGGCAAGACCGCACTGGTGATCGACGGCGACATGGTCGAGACGAGCTTCGCGCTCGCCGCGGGCAACCTCCGCCAGATCAACGTGCTGCCGGCCGCCGGCGCCAACGTCTACGATATCCTGAAGCATGACACGCTGGTGCTGACGCGCGCTGCTGTCGAAAAGCTGGAGGCGCGCTTCAATGGCTAAGAAGCAGAAAGGCGATATCGACATCCGTCATTATGACGTGATCGTCGCGCCGCACATCACCGAGAAGGCGACCCTGCTCAGCGAGCAGAATGCGGTCGTGTTCAAGGTCGCGAACGATGCGACCAAGCCTGAAATCAAGGCGGCCGTCGAAGCGCTGTTCAACGTCAAGGTCCTGGGGGTCAACACGATCGTCCAGAAGGGCAAGACGAAGAAGTGGAAGGGCACGCCCTACACGCGCTCCGACATGAAGAAGGCGATCGTGACGCTGGCTGATGGTCAGTCGATCGACGTGACGACGGGAATCCAGTAATGGCACTCAAGCATTACAACCCGACCAGCCCGGCGCGACGCGGACTTATCCTCGTCGACCGCAGCGGTCTGCACAAGGGCGGCCCGATCAAGGCGCTGACCGAAGGCAAGCGCAAGACTGGCGGTCGCAACAACAAGGGTCACGTGACCTCGCGCGGGATCGCCGGCGGCCACAAGCAGCGCTATCGCATGATCGATTTCAAGCGCCGCAAGTGGGACGTGGACGGCACGGTCGAGCGGATCGAATATGATCCCAACCGCACCGCCTTCATTGCCCTGATCAAGTATCCGGACGAAGAACTGGCCTACATCATCGCGCCGCAGCGCCTCGCCGTCGGCGACAAGGTGGTTGCCGGCAAGAAGACCGACGTGAAGCCTGGCAATGCCATGGAGCTCGGTCAGATGCCGGTCGGCACGATCGTCCACAATGTCGAGATGAAGCCCGGCAAGGGGGGCCAGCTCGCCCGTTCGGCAGGCACCTATGTGCAGGTCGTCGGTCGCGACAAGGGCATGGTGATGGTTCGCCTCAATTCGGGCGAGCAGCGCTATATCCACTCGAACTGCATGGCGACTGTCGGTGCGGTCTCGAACCCGGACAACGGCAACACCAACCT
>CAISGR010000134.1 GCA_903884945.1 uncultured bacterium | reverse complement strand
CGTGCCGTGATAGAGGCCGGAGGTATCGCCCAAACCGATGGTGTTGGTGGTGGCGAAGATGCGGAAGGCCGGGTGCGGGGTGATGACGCGGTTCTGGTCGAGCAGCGTCAGACGGCCCGAAGCTTCGAGCACGCGCTGGATCACGAACATCACGTCCGGACGGCCGGCGTCGTATTCATCGAAGATCAGGGTCGTCGGCGATTGCAGCGCCCAGGGCAGGATGCCCTCGCGATACTCGGTGATCTGCTTGCCGTCGCGCAGCACGATCGCATCCTTGCCGATGAGATCGATGCGGCTGATATGGCTGTCGAGATTGATGCGCAGGCAGGGCCAGTTGAGGCGCGCCGCGACCTGCTCGATATGGGTCGATTTGCCGGTGCCGTGATAGCCCTGGATCATGACACGACGATTGAAGGCGAAGCCGGCGAGGATCGCCATCGTCGTCTCGTTGTCGAAGCGATAGGCCTCGTCGATCTCGGGCGTGTGCTCGCTGGGCTGGCTGAAGGCCGGGATTTCGAGATCGCTGTCGACGCCGAATACCTTGCGGGCGGAGATCTTGATGTCGGGAAGGTTCGGCACGAAGCCAGCCTTTGAGACAGTTTCTTGGGCGGAAGTCATACGGACGGGGATCCCATACTGGAAGTCTTAGGTGGTGGCTCTCGGTTTCAGCAGTGCGAAGGCCTGGTTGATCGCTTTCAGCCGTTCCTCGGCATCTTTGTCGCCGCCATGAGCGTCGGGGTGATGTTGCTTGACCAATGTTTTATAGCGCCGTTTCAATTCCGCTAGGGTGAAAGGTGCTCTGAGCTCGAAAAGTTCTGCGGCCTGGTCCTCCGGACTGGGCGGCGGGCGGCGATCACGGCGCGAGCGGGAGCCCTGCGGGTCACCGTCGAGAATGTCGAAAGGATCGCGCAGATCGCGTTGCGCGGTGCGCCAGCCGAGCGGCCAGGTTGGGCGCTGCCAGACGGTGTCGCGGCGTAGCTCGTACTCGATTTCCCGCTCATTCATCCCGGCGTAATAGTTCCAGGCGGCGTTGTAGGCGCGCACATGCTCTAGACAGAACCAGTGGTAGCTGTCCACATGCTGCCGGGATTTGGGCGCGCGAAAGGCGCCCTCGCCGGCGCAGCCGGGCTGGTCGCAGGCGCGCAG
Organism: uncultured bacterium; assembly: GCA_903884945.1. Lineage (GTDB taxonomy): Bacteria > Pseudomonadota > Alphaproteobacteria > Sphingomonadales > Sphingomonadaceae > Sphingomonas. The sequence goes on along the minus strand of CAISGR010000134.1, from coordinate 633 downwards.
GGCCTGCTGCGGCCGGGCCGCCGAAAAGGACGCATCTCTCACTCTCGCCATGGCGATACTATGAGCGGCGGCCCAGACCAAGACAAGGACATCTGCCCGCGCCCGAGGGGGCCGAGGTATTCGGATTTCCCGGATTGATTTACGAAAAGGACGACACGCATGACCATGGCAGACCGGATCAGGGACAAATTGGCGACCCTGGCGCCGCAGGCGCTGACCATCACCGACGATTCGAGCAAGCATGCCGGACATGCCGGCGCGAAGCCGGGCGGCGAGACCCATTTCAGCGTGGCCGTGGTCTCCGGCCGCTTTACCGGAATGAGCCGGGTCGAGCGCTATCGCCTCGTTCACGAATTGCTCGATGCCGAGTTGAAGGAGGGCGTGCACGCCCTTTCGCTCGCCCTGAAGACTCCGGAAGAGGTCTGAGGCGCTGGGCTTTCGCTTGCCTCGCGTCGGGTTTCTCGATTACGCCTTGCTACCCCGACCCATTACCCGGAGACGATCGACCGTGGCGCCCGTCAAGAAGAACCCGCTGAACCTGAACGCCCTGCAGCTGAAGACCCTGACCCTGTTTCAGGAACTTGCGCGCTCGCCCAACCACGCGACGCCGGCGGCCGATGGCGGGATCGCGCT
>CAISGR010000133.1 GCA_903884945.1 uncultured bacterium | reverse complement strand
TGCAGCCGCTGGCAAAGGCCATCTGCTCCACGGTCGCGCCGGCCGCGGCGCTCTGGGTATATTTCGCCTTGCGCTGGATATTGATGCTGTTCACCAGCTTGCGCAGATCCGCATTGCCGGCACCGACGACGCCAAGATAGCCATCCGGCTGCTCGCCGATCTCGCCGGCGGAGCGCGCGGTCTGATAGGCCGGGTCGCGCTGCGCGAATGCCGCCGCCGAGAGGCCCGCAAGCGCAAGGCCCGCGGCGATCATCGAGATTTTTGCCATGGTTTTCATCAGAAAATATCCGGGTTCTGCTGGATCAACGTCTTCGCCTCGCCATCGAGCCGATAGACCACCTCCTGCGTCACGTTGATGTTGAGATTGATTTCGATCGGCTTGTCCGGGGCGCTGACATTCACGCAGCCTGAGGTGGCCGCGCTGGCGCCCAGCGCCATGATCGATACCATCTTCTTCATCACGTACCTCGTCGGTCTCCACTTCCGCTTCGTCAATCCTGTTTCGGTCATGGCAGCTTCTCGCTTTCGGGGGGCTGAATGGCGGGGGGTGTCTTGGCGGGCGGCCTGGCACGCTTGCGCTGCTCCTCGAGCAGGGCAGGCAGGTTGCGCTCGATCAGGCGCTTCGGGTCATAAAAGGACTGGGCCGAATCGATCAGGCCGCGGAAGGGCGCCTTGATCCGCACGTTGAAGATGAAGGGCAGCTTCTGCAGCCGGTCCAGGACGAAGTTGCGCTTCGCCCCCGCCGCCTGCCCGACCCCGGCGAACCGGACTTCGGTGATCATCTCGCCGGCAAGCGGGCCGTTCATCACCAGATCGAGGCTGCGATAGCGCAGGGACTTCAGCGCCTGGAATGCCACATTGCCCCAGAAGCCGACATCCTTCTGGCTGACCTCGCCGACATAGGCGATCGTTCCCCCGCCGGACCGCACCGTCAGCCGGCCATTCTCGATACGGCCGCCCTTCTCGTCGAAGACCATCGGCAAGGTCCCGTCGAACACGCCGGTGGAGTTCAGGTTCTTGAAATCGAACTGCTGGAGGAACTGGCCGGAATCCATGCCGGTGACCGTGAAGGTCATATGGCGTTCCCGCGGCTGCCCGAAATCGAGCAGGGTCGGCTCGAGCACGAGCGCGCCGCCGGCAAAGGGCCAGCGCCCTTGCTCGACCTGGATCCTGGTGCCGGCCAGCAGCTGATAGCGGACGGTACCGTCATTGACCGCGATGCCCGGATTGACCGTCTTGATCGTGGCAAGCTGCCCGGGCGCGGTTTCGAGGTTGAGCAGGTCGGTGAAGCGGATCTCGCCGGCAATGCCGGTCACCGGGCCGAAGGCGGCCGCAAGATCGGTAGCCGCCGTGCGGAAAACGCCGTCGCTGGCAACGCCCCGGTCGCTCCAGCGGATATGCCCCTCCCCGGCCACGGTGCCCGCCACGTCGGCGATCACGCCGAAGGTGAGCTGGGTCAGGTCGTTCGGCTGCAGGTCCTTGCCGAAGGTGATGCCCGGCACTGCCAGATCGGCATGCCCGCCACCCGATGCCAGATCATGCTCGATCGCCACGGCGCTGACCGCGATCCCCTTGGCCGGCGTCTTCAGCTGGCCCTGCACCGTGATCCGGTTGTTAACGAGGCGAAGCACGACATCGGTGCCCGCAAGCGGCTGGAACCGGGGCGCCGCGGCGGCATCGGCGACCATGAGCGTGCCGCCGCTGAGATCGAGCGCCCCGCCCGCGAACCGCCAGTCCGCCCGCGCGGCCGTCATCAGCAGCGGCACATTGGCGATCTCGCCCGCACCGCCATCGAGTGTCCCCTGCATCGCCGATCCAGCCAGCACGCCGTCGATCTGCGCAAAAGCCAGATGGGTGCTGCGATCCGCCGGGCCGATCCGTGCCTCCAGGCCGCGCACCTCGGTTCGGCCATCCCGCAAGGCGAGCATCAGGCTGGCCGCGGAGAGCGAGAGCGGCGCGCTGCCGATCGCCCCCGACAGGCGAAGCGGGCCGGACCGAACACCCCCGCCGAGCCGGCCGCCTGCCGTCCGCACCATGGCGCCGTCGACCGGGCACAGCGTCGCGGTCGACGCGCCGAGCCTGAGGCCGGAAATGGCGAGCGACCCGAACGCCATCGGGGTGCATCCGCGATTGATCTGGACGCGATCATGCCCGTCCCACAACCCCGCCACCGGGATGCTCAGGCGATCGACGCGCCCGTCGCCCAGCGGCCCCGACAGGGTGAGCCGGGTGGAGAAGCGGGTAGTGCCGCCCGGCGTGGCCGCGAAGCTGATCGGCGCCAGCGCCAGGCGCGCCGTGGCAGCGGCGTAGGGCTGGAGCGTCGCAGTTCCGGTCAGCGGGCCGCCGGCCCGTGCCTGCGCGACTCGGATGGACGCGCGCGGCAGATTGCCGCCGCCGGTCAGGACGGTGCCGTCGACGCGAACGCCGCCACCCGGCCAGGCATAGCCGATCCCCGCACCACCACTGATGCGCACCGAAGCACCCGAGGGGGCAGACAGCCACAGTCGCGACACGGTGGCGCGCCCATGCCCGTTGCCGGTGGCCAGCGCGACATCGGCATCGAGATCGGCGGATTGCGCCGCCGCGCCCAATGCGGTGACCAGTTGCGCGACCAGCGGCCCGACCGGCGTTCCGGCGCCGCTATCCCGATAGGAAGCGAGGCGGAGCCGGGCAGCGCGCGCCAGCAGCGCCCGGTGGGCGCCGGCCCGGCCGTCAAAGGCGATCGCGCCGCCGGCGACACGGTAGCGCCCGGCCAGCGTCGCGCCACCCGCAGCGACACTCCGCGTCGCCAGCGGCCCGGCCTTCAGATCCAGCGCGCCCGCGACATCGTCCACAGCACCGGCAAAGGAGATCGTCCCGGTCAGGGCGCGCAGGGCGGCATCGGGATGCCGGATCGAGGCTACCGACAGCCTGGCGTCGCCGCGCCATCCGGCCAGATTCCGGTCGAGTGTCACGGCAATATCCGCCCCGATATCCGCCAGCGCCACGCCCGAACAATCGAGCGAGGCAGCGTGAATCGGCCCGCTCAAGGACGGCTTGCCACCGGCTATGCGCACCTTGAGCGGGGCAGCCGCCATGCCGACGATGCAGCCCGGGAGATCGAGTCGTTCGGAAATCGCGGCGATCTCCCCGGAAAAGCCGTCGTCCAGCCGCCCCTTTCCGCTCAGTTTCACCCCGATCACGCCCTGCGGCGCGACCAGGCGAATCCGGGCATCCTGGATGTCCGCGTCGATTGCGGGCAGCGCGAACGGCTTGCCCGAGGAGGGCGGCATCAGGCGGTCGATCGCACCCAGCGAGAGCTTGCCGCCGACCAGCCGGGCATTGACCCGGACATGCCCCGCCCGGATCGCGCTGACGCCGACGCCCGACAGACCGACAGTGGCACGCAGCTCGATCCAGTCGGCGACCAGGTCCGGATGGGCCGGATCGCCGATCACCACATTCGTCAACCGCTGGCGATTGAAGCCCAGATCGGCGATCCGGTAGCGCGCCGGAACACCGCGCGTGGCGAGCGCCTTGTCGACATAGCTGGCAGCGATCGGCTTGCGCTGTACCCATAATATCGCGAGCCCGACGACCAGCGCGAGCAGAAGCACGAGCATCATCCGGCGCGCGCGTCGCCCGCCAGATCGTTCTTCCATCCCATCAACCGCCGTCACGCCGCTCGCCACTCCCGATTGCGGCACGAGGGCACGCCTGCTTCAGCATAGGGCGCGCCGATGGCCGCGCAATTGCGCATGGCCGCCCCAGCCTTTAATCCCGCAACAAGCATGAACGTTCCCGAAACCGACAATAGCGGCCATCGCGCGCGCCTGCGGAAGCGGCTGACCGATGGTGGATCCGACGCGCTGCTCGATCACGAACTGATCGAGTATCTCCTTGCGCTCGCCATCCCGCGCAAGGATACCAAGCCGCTCGCCAAGGCGTTGCTCGCCGAATTCGGCGGGATCGGTGGGCTGCTGACGGCGCCCCCCGAAGCGCTCGGCAAGGTCAGGGGCATGGGCGAGACCTCGGTCGCGGCGATCAAGATTGCCCATGCTGCCGCGCTGCGGCTGCTGCGCGCGGACGTGGAAGCCCGTCCGGTCCTTTCCAACTGGCAGGCGCTGCTGGATTATCTGCGCGCCGACATGGCGCATCACGCCAACGAGCGCGTCCGGGTGCTGCATCTCAACACGAAGAACATGCTGATCCGTGACGAAGTGATGAGCGAAGGATCGATCGACGAGGCCGCCGTCTATGTGCGCGAGGTGATCAAGCGGGCGATGCACCTCGGCTCGGCGGCGATCATCCTGGTACACAATCACCCGAGCGGGGACCCCTCCCCCAGCCGCGCCGATATCGAGATAACGCGAAACATGGTGGAGGCCGGCAAGCGCCTTGGCATTTCGGTCCATGACCATATCATCATCGGTACCGGCGGCCATTCAAGCCTGCGCGCCCTGGGGCTGATGTAAGGGGGCGCCATGCAAACGGCCGCCGGACCCGTAAGTCCGGCGGCCGCCCGGGAGGGACTGCTGTTTTCCGCGTGCGCGATCAGCCGCTCTGCGCGAGGAAGCCAGTCAGTTCGTCCTTGGACAGGCTCTTGTTCTTGTCCTTGTCGGCGCTGGCGAAGGCCTGGCTCACCCATGCCTTGGTGGCAGGACTGTCGGCCTTGGTGCTCGGATCGCTCTTGGTCTTGAGCGCGACCATCCAGGAAGCGAATTCAGCCTGGCTGAGGGTACCGTTCGCGTCCTTGTCATAGGCCGGGAATTCGCTGTTCACGACCTGCGCGACCTGGGCCGGCCCGCTCGCCGGCTGCGCCGCCGGGCTGGCGGGCGTGGCCTGTGCCGTCTGCGCGTCCTGCGGTGCCGCCGGATCAGCGGGCTTGGCCGGATCGGTCTGCGCCGTCATCGTCTTCATGGCATCGTCGATCGGCGTCGCAGCCTGGGGTGACGGGTTGGCGGCGGGATCGCTTGCAGTCGGCGGCGTCGTGGGCGTGGCCTGCGCCGGCGATGCCTGAGTTACTGGCGCAGCCTGCGCATCAGCGGCCTTGTCCTGCGCAAGAACAGGTGCCGAAACCATCATCGCACTTGCAAGAAGAACATATTTCAACATGACTTTCTCCATCATTTATACTAAGATAATTAGTTGACAGATCGCCATTATTTGCGATCGTCACTTGATGGTAAAACCCCTCGATCATCGAGATGGTTCATTTTTTCAGGATTTGAAGGATCATCTCGTCCCTGCTAACGCGCGGCTCATCGCGACTCCGTGCGCGATTCACGACAAACCGAACTCACAATTTCAGGAACCGTTGCAATGGTGCCACGCTACTCCCGCCCCGACATGGTCGCGATCTGGACGCCGGAGGCGCGCTTCCGCATCTGGTTCGAGATCGAGGCGCACGCAACGGACGCACTGGCCGAGCTCGGCGTGGTGCCGAAGGAAGCGGCCCGGGCCATCTGGGAGAAGGGTGCCTTCGAGGTCGACCGGATCGACGAGATCGAGCGCGAGACCAAGCACGACGTGATCGCGTTCCTGACGAACGTCGCGGAGCATGTCGGCCCCGAGGCCCGCTTCATGCACCAGGGCATGACCTCCTCCGACGTGCTCGACACCTGCCTCGCGGTGCAGCTGGCGCGGGCATCCGACATCCTGATCGCCGATATCGACGCGCTGCTCGTCGTGCTGAAGCGCCGCGCGATCGAACACAAGCTGACCCCGACGATCGGGCGCAGCCACGGCATCCATGCCGAGCCGGTCACCTTCGGGCTGAAGCTCGCCCAGGCCTATGCCGAATTCGACCGCAACCGGGCACGGCTGGTGGCGGCGCGCGCCGACGTGGCGACCTGCGCGATCTCGGGCGCGGTCGGCACCTTCGCCAATATCGATCCGTTCGTTGAAGCGCATGTCGCCGAGAAGCTGGGGCTGAGCGTCGAGCCCGTCTCGACCCAGGTGATCCCGCGCGATCGCCATGCGATGTTCTTCGCGACGCTCGGCGTGATCGCCAGCTCGATCGAGCGGCTGGCGATCGAGATCCGCCACCTGCAGCGCACCGAGGTGCTGGAGGCCGAGGAGTATTTCTCGCCGGGCCAGAAGGGGTCTTCGGCGATGCCGCACAAGCGCAACCCGGTACTGACCGAGAACCTCACCGGCCTCGCGCGCATGGTGCGCGGCTATGTGACGCCCGCGCTCGAGAATGTCGCGCTTTGGCATGAGCGCGACATCAGCCACTCGTCGGTCGAGCGCTATATCGGCCCGGACGCGACGATCACGCTCGATTTCGCGCTGGCGCGGCTGACCGGCGTGATGGACAAGCTGGTCGTCTATCCCGAGCGGATGCTCAAGAATCTCAACAAGATGGGTGGCCTCGTCCATTCGCAGCGCGTGCTGCTGGCGCTGACCCAGGCCGGCGTGAGCCGCGAGGACGCCTATCGGCTGGTCCAGCGCAACGCAATGAAGGTGTGGGAATCGGACGGCGCGCTCTCGCTGCAGGAACTGCTCAAGGCCGATCCGGAGGTGACGGCGGCGCTGTCACCGGCGGAAATCGATGACAAGTTCGATCTCGGCTATCACCTGAAGCATGTCGACACGATCTTCGCGCGAGTGTTCGGCGCTGTGGAAGATTTGCCGGCAGCGTGACTGACCGCGGCCGGCATCGAGCCCTTGTCGCGCGCGCGGCGCTCGCGGTCGCGGGGCTGGTCTTTGTCTATGGCCTGGTCCGGCTGGGGCTGCATGCCACGGTCGCGGTCGGCTACCCCTATGATCTCGATTATGGCGAGGGGGTCGTCTGGGAACAGATGCGCCTGATCATGAGCGGCGCGGGATATCAGGCGCTGCGCCCGATGCCCGCCTTCGTGTTCGAATATCCGCCATTCTACCATGTCGTCACCGCGGCAACGGCCGGGGCGTTCGGGCTCGACCCGCTCTTTGCCGGCCGGCTGGTGTCGCTGGTCATGACGCTGGCCTCGGCGGTGCTGATCGGCATGCTGACCAGCGCCGCGATAGGCCCGGCGCAGGACCGGGCCGTTCGCGGGTTCGCCGGGCTGTTCGCAGGGCTCAGCTTCGCCACCTTGCCCGTCGTGCTCAGCTGGTCGACATTGATGCGGGTCGACATGCTGGCCTGTGCGCTGACCATGGCGGGCCTGCTGGCCGCCGCGCGCAGTGCCGATCGCCCGGCGCTGGCCATCCTCGCCGGCCTGCTCTTCACGCTGGCGCTCTACACCCGGCAGACCTGCCTGCCCGCACCTGCGGCATCCTTCATCATCCTGTTGATCGTGCGACCCCGCGCTGCCTTGCTGATGCTCGCCGCCTCGCTCCTTGGCGGGCTGGCGGCACTGGCCGCGCTCAGCATCGCCAGCGACGGTCAGTTCCTCGTCCATATCCTCGCCTACAACATCAACCGCGTCATCTGGGACCATGCCCGGATGCTGGTGCTGGTGCTCTCGGCCAGCGTCGTCACGCTGGCGCTTGGAGCGATCGGCGCCGCCACCGCCTGGCATCGCCTTGCGCCGGGCGGCTGGCGCGGCCTGCGCGAGCGCCTGGAGCATGAAGAAGGGCTGACCGTTGCGGCGATCGTCCTGCTGGCATTGGCGCTGAAGACACTGATGCTGCCGGCAATTCTCAAATCGGGAGCGAGCGACAATTATCTGATCGACTGGTTCGCGCTGATCAGCGTCCTGATCGGGATGGCCTGCGTGCCGCTGGTCCGCGGCGCGCTCCGCCGGCCTGCCCGTCCCGGCCTTGCGCTGGTGCTGCTGATCGGGATCGGCCTGCCGGTGCAGATGATCGACCCGCCCCTGCGCCCCGCAGCCGACAAGCTCGCGCAGAACCGGGTTGCGCTGGCGCCGCTGGTCGAGCGGATCCGCGCCAGCGCGAAGCCGGTGGTAAGCGACGAGATGGTGCTCCTCCTGCGCAGCGGGCAGCGCGTGGCATGGGAACCTGCGATCATCGCCGAACTCGGCAGTGCGGGCATTTACGACGAGCGCGCGCTCGCCGATCGGGTGCGGCGCGGGACGTTCGGCTTCTTCATCACGCGCGGCGAGCGCGGCTCCTTATTGTTCGATCAAAGGTTCAACCCGATCGTTGCCGATGCGATGGATGCTGCCTATCCGCGCCGCGAGCGCGCGGGCGATCTGACGCTTCATTTGCCCCCCAGGTAGGACGAAGCGTGTCGATTCAACGACGAGACGATTGCGTTTGCTGCAATTGCGAAGGCGCGTAATAATATTGCGCGTTTGAGTAATAATATCCACATGCCCGCAGCCGGACTTTTCCGGCATCGGAGACCCTACCATGCGCTTCTTTGAAACCGTGGTCAGCAGCATGCTGGCGTTCACGGCTCTTGCGCTGGTGGTCGAGGTCGTAAGCCTCTGATCCATCGGCCCGCCCGCCCCTTGCATAAAGGGGCGGCTAGGCCGGCGGGATGGGGTTTTGCATTTTCCGTGATCCGGCCGGGCGCTATGCCGGCCAACAACAAGCTTTCAACAAGCTTATCGCTGACGATATCCCGTAGCCCGAGCGCGCACCGGCACTGACCGCCGCAGCCAGAACGGCAACGCACCGCAGGAACGGCCCGCTGCCGGCTCCCGCTACCCCCAGGCGCCCTTCACCTTCTTGAAGAAGCCGGCCGTCTGGGGATTCTCCTCGCCGGTCTCGGTCGCGCGGAACTGTTCGAGCAGTTCGCGCTGCTTGGCCGTCAGCTTGGTCGGGGTCTCGACCTCGATGCGGATCACCAGGTCGCCGCGTCCGCGCCCCTGCAATACCGGCATGCCCGCACCGCGCTGGCGCAGTTCGCGGCCCGACTGGGTACCCGCGGGGACCTTGATCGCGTGGCGCTCGCCATCCGGGCCCGGAATGCGGATCTCGCCGCCCAGCGCCGCCGTGGTGAAGCTGATCGGTGCGCGCGCGAACAATGTCGTGCCCTCGCGCTCGAACAGCGGGTGCCGCTGGACGTGCAGGAAGATGTAGAGATCCCCCGGCGGCGCGCCGCGCATCCCGGCCTCGCCCTCGCCGGTCAGGCGCACGCGGGTGCCCTCGTCGACGCCGGGCGGAATGTTCACGGTGAGCGTCTTGGTCTTCTCGATCCGGCCCTCGCCGCGGCAGGCGCCGCACGGATCAGCGATCACCTGGCCTGCGCCGTGGCAGCTCGGGCAGGTCCGCTCCACCACGAAAAAGCCCTGCTGTGCGCGGACCTTGCCATGGCCCGCGCAGGTAGCGCATGATTTGGCGCTGGTGCCGGGGTTGGCGCCGGTTCCCGAACAGGCATCGCAGGAGGCCGAGACATCGACCGTGACCTCGGTCGATTTGCCGCGAAACGCGTCCTCGAGCGTGATCTCCATGTCGTAGCGCAAGTCCGCGCCGCGCCGCGGACCACGCGGGGCGCGCTGGCCGCCGCCCATGAACTCGCCGAAGATATTCTCGAAGATGTCGCTGAACGCGCCGAAATCCTGCGCGCCGCCGCCCCCGCCGGCACCGTTGCGGAACGCGGCATGACCGAAGCGGTCATAGGCAGCGCGCTTCTGCGGGTCCTTCAGGCAGTCATAGGCCTCGCTGATCGCCTTGAAGCGCGATTCGCTGTCCTTGCACCCGTCATTCCTGTCCGGGTGATATTTCATCGCGAGCTTGCGATAGGACGCCTTCAGTGTCGCGTCGTCTGCGTCGCGCGCACATTCCAGCAGCTCGTAAAAGTCGACTTCGGTGGTCATACTGGGCCCCCGCCCGCCCCGTCATTCCCGCTCATCGCAGGAATAACGGGGGGAACGCAACAAGTTACGCCTTGGTATCGTCGACTTCCGAGAATTCGGCATCGACCACGTCCTCGGCCGGCGCCGTGGCACCCGCCTCAGCTGCGGGCGACGCCTCGGCCTGGGCCTGCTTCTCGTAGATCGCCTGGCCGAGCTTCATCGCGACCTGGGCAAGGGCATTGGCCTTGTCCTTCATCGCTTCGGCATCGTTGCTCTCGACCGCCGACTTCGCGGCAGTGACCGCTGCCTCGATCTCGGCCTTGAGGCCCGCATCGACCTTGTCTCCATTCTCGGCGAGTTGGCGCTCGGTCGTGTGGATCAGGCTTTCGGCGTTGTTCTTCGCCTCGGCCGCCTCACGGCGCTTCTTGTCCTCCTCGGCGAACTGCTCGGCATCGCGGACCATCTGGTCGATGTCGCGATCCGACAGGCCACCCGAGGCCTGGATGCGGATCTGCTGCTCCTTGCCGGTACCCTTGTCCTTGGCGGACACGTTGACGATGCCGTTGGCGTCGATGTCGAAGGTGACCTCGATCTGCGGCACGCCGCGCGGCGCCGGCGGGATACCGACCAGATCGAACTGGCCGAGCATCTTGTTGTCCGCCGCCATCTCGCGCTCGCCCTGGAAGACGCGGATCGTCACGGCCTGCTGATTGTCATCGGCAGTCGAATAGACCTGCGACTTCTTGGTCGGGATCGTCGTGTTGCGATCGATCATGCGGGTGAACACGCCACCCAGCGTCTCGATGCCGAGCGACAGCGGAGTCACGTCGAGCAGCAGCACGTCCTTGACGTCACCCTGCAGCACGCCCGCCTGGATCGCGGCGCCCATCGCGACGACCTCGTCCGGGTTGACGCCCGAATGCGGCTCCTTGCCGAAGAACTCCTTCACGACCTGGCGCACCTTGGGCATGCGGGTCATGCCGCCGACGAGCACCACTTCCGAAATATCCGACGCCTTCACGCCGGCGTCCTGCAGCGCCTTGCGGCACGGCTCCAGCGTGCGCTGGATCAGATCGTCGACCAGCCGCTCCAGATCGGCGCGGGTGATCGTCTTCACCAGGTGCTTCGGGCCGTTCTGGTCGGCGGTGATGAAGGGCAGGTTGACCTCGGTCGTCGCGGCCGAAGACAGCTCGATCTTCGCCTTTTCGGCGCCTTCCTTGAGGCGCTGCAAGGCGAGCTTGTCCTTGGTCAGGTCAATGCCCTCGGCCTTGCGGAAATCTTCCGCGAGGAAGCGCAGCAGCTTGTCGTCGAAGTCCTCGCCGCCGAGAAAGGTGTCGCCGTTGGTCGCCTTCACTTCGAACACGCCGTCGCCGATCTCGAGGATCGAGATGTCGAACGTGCCGCCGCCGAGATCGTAGACCGCGATCGTCTTGCCGTCCTGCTTGTCGAGGCCGTACGCCAGCGCAGCAGCCGTCGGCTCGTTGATGATGCGCAGCACTTCGAGGCCGGCGATCTGGCCGGCATCCTTGGTCGCCTGGCGCTGCGCGTCGTTGAAATAGGCGGGTACCGTGATGACGGCCTGGGTGACGGTCTCGCCGAGATAGGCCTCAGCGGTTTCCTTCATCTTCTGCAGCGTGAAGGCAGAGATCTGCGAGGGCGAATAGTCCTTGCCGCCGGCCTGCACCCATGCGTCGCCATTCTGGCCGCGCACGATATGGTACGGAACCAGCTCGGTGTCCTTCTTGGTCACCGGGTCGTCGAAGCGGCGGCCGATCAGGCGCTTCACCGCGAACACCGTGTTCTCCGGGTTCGTCACCGCCTGGCGCTTGGCCGGCTGGCCGATCAGGCGCTCGCCATCCTTGGCGAACGCGACGATCGACGGCGTGGTGCGCGCGCCTTCCGCATTCTCGATCACCTTGGGCTTGCCGCCCTCCATCACCGCAACGCAGCTGTTGGTCGTACCCAGATCAATACCGATAACTTTAGCCATGGTCCTCTTCGGCCCCCGTCTTCAAAAAATTGACTCTCGGCCGTGCCCCCGGACTGGGCGACACGACACTTACTGCTGGCGATATAGGGGGGCTTTCGCTTGCCGCAAGATTTTCGACTGCCTAGGATGAATACTCATTTCCCGAAGCGGGAGAATATGATGCGTATCGTTGCGGCGCTGGCCGCCCTGCTGGCCCTGATGGGGTGCCAGCAACCGAAGGAAATTACGGTGAGTGACGGCTATGTGCGGCTCGCCGCGACGCCGCGCGCGCCGGCCGTGGCCTATTTCACGATTCATGGCGGCGCAGCCGACGCCACGCTGCTCAGCGTCTCGAGCGACGTGTCGATCCGTTCCGAGATGCATGAATCCATGCAATCCGGATCGATGGCATCGATGAAGCCGATCGATCACGTCCGCCTCCCCGCCGCGACCGACCTGGTCTTTGCGCCGGGGGGCAAGCATGTGATGCTGTTCGACATGAACCCGGGCATCAAGCGCGGCGCCACGGTGCCGCTGCTCTTCACCTTCGCCGACGGCCAGCGGATCCACTACAAGGCAGGCGCGATCGGCGCAGGCGATCCCGCACCCGGGAAGTGAGTTCCGCCGCGGATGACCGGCTCCTGACCGCCGGCGAGGTCGCGCTGGCCCGAAGCGTGTTCGGCGACCGGATCGATTATGCACGGGTCCGCATCGCGCGGCGCAAATGGGCCTTTTTCCAGCCGCGCGAGACGGTGATGGCGCCGACCGGCTCGATCCACTTCCATCCCCGGGGCACGCGCTACCGCGACGATTTCGCCACGGGCAATCTCGGTGACCAGGGGCTGTTCGTACACGAGATGGTGCATGTCTGGCAGCATCAGAAGGGCATCCTGCTGCCGCTCGCGCGGCATCCCTTCTGTCGCTACGACTATGCGATCCGGCCCGGCCAGCCGCTCCACCGCTATGGGATCGAGCAACAGGCCGAGATCGTGCGCCACGCCTTCCTGCTGCGACGCGGCGCCCGCGTGATCGGCGCCCCCGATCTCGCGCGCTACGAGGAAATCCTGCCGTTCGGGACTGCGCCGATCCCCGCCTGATCGCGCCGTTTCACGGCACGCGCTGGAAGGTCACCAGACGCTGGTCCGGATCGGCGGCGACGAGCCTGACCGTCAGCGCGTCGCCGGGCTCGGCCCCGGGTGCCGCGACGCGCGCGACCACCGGCACGGCGCACAGCTGCATGCGCGCGCCGCGATCGTCGACATCGGTGACGACCGCCGGGAACAGCTCCCCCTCGCGGCCATCGAGCATCACCGCCTCGGCAAGGTCGATGACGGCGCGGTCGATCTGCCCGGCCGCGGTATCGGCGCGGCCCATGACCTGCGGCAGTTTCGCGAACGCCGCGGTGACGACGTCGGGCACCGGCTGGCCGTTCGCGATGGCGAGCGCGGCACGCACGACATAGCGGTCGGCGAGGCGGCGCAGCGGCGCCGTCGCATGCGCATAAGTCGCCGCCATCGCCGCATGCCAGGGCACGACGCCCTCGCGATAGGGGACATAGGACGCCCCCGCCCCGGCGCGCCGGATCGCGAGCATGAAGGCCGCCTGCCGCGGATCGGCCGCGTCGAGGCCGTGCTCGAACTGCGCGAGCGTCTCGTTCCCCGGCCATTGCAGGCCGAACGCCTGCGCGGTGTGGCGCAACCGCGCGACGGCATGCGCATCGGGCGGCGCCATTACCCGGAACAGGCCGGTGTGATGCGCCTGCAGCGCATCGGCGACGGCCAGGTTGGTCGCCAGCGACAGGGCCGCGTTGCGGTCTTCGGAATCGAGCCTGGGCCTGAAGGTCAGGCTGAAATGGCCATCGCCGAGCCCGGCCACTTCCTGCTCGGGCGGGTCGACGCGTGCCGCGCCGCGCCGATCCTCGGCCGCCAGGATCCGCCCCGCGAGGTCCCCGAAGCTCGCCGGCAGGTCGGCGTCCCGCACGCTGTCATAGGCGAGCTTCGCGGCGCTCTTCACGATCGCCCGCTCGACGCCGTCGAGGCGCACCGCCCCGTCGCCGGCGACGCGCACCGTGAAGATCACGGCGGGCCGCGGCCCATCCGGCAGGAGGCTCGCCGCCCCTTCGCTCAGCACGGGCGGGTAGAGCCCCGCCTTTCCGTCCGGCAAATACAGGGTGGTGCCGCGCCGCCACGCTTCGAGATCAATCGCGCCGCCATCGTCGACGAACCACGCCACGTCTGCGATGGCATAATGGAGCAGCAGATCGCCCCCGCTCCGTTCGATGGCGAAGGCCTGGTCGAGATCAGTGGACGTTGCCGGATCGAGCGTGACGAACGTCGTGGTCGTCCGGTCGGCATGCTCGGTCGGCCGGCGCCCCGCCGCCTGCTCGGCGGCCGCCATGACATCCGCGGGAAAGGAGCCCGGGACCTGAAACGCGGTGCGGATCGAGAGCAGCCCGCGGGCCAGGGCATTGCTGGGGTCGACAAGGGCCTTCATCGTCCAGCCTGCTAGACCGCCAAGGCGCGGACGGGAAGAGCGCGCCTGATGCGCGCGGCGCCGGGCGCCTGCGGGAGCCGCTCAGCGCCGTATCGTCCGGGGCAGTCGGTCAGACGATGATGTTGAGACCGGCCTGGCTGGTCGCCTGGCTCGACTGGAAGGCCGAATCGGCGGCGCTGACGGCGCCCTTCGCGGCAGCGACCGCCTGCTGTGCGGCGGTCGCCATCGCCGCCGCTGTCTGAATCCTCTGGTCGGCGGCAATCTTGGCTGCCGCCGCCGACGCCCGTCCGGCGTCTCCCTGGTCCGGCGGGCGAATCGAGACGCCCGATCCTAGCGTGTTCATCGTGATCCTCGCTTTCCCGGAGGATTTTCGGCCGGATTCCGTCACGGAATCCTTTACGACAGGCTCCGTGGAATCCCGGAGGGCGGGAACGCCGGCGCTCAGGCCGCCAGTTCGTGCCGCGCGGCCGGCGCGGTCGCCAGCGTGATCAGCGCGACGGCCCCCCTGCCCTGGCCCTCGCTCTCGAGCTTGAGCGAGCCCTGCATCGCCGCCACCGAATTCGCGCACCAGTGCAGGCCGAGCCCACCGGATTTGTGCTTGCGCGTCGAGAAGCCGCGCTGGAACAGCGTGGGCGCGCGATCCGCGGCAAAGCCCTCGCCATCGTCGCGAATGGCGATGCACGTTCTCCCGCCCGTCTCGCTGACCGTCACGCCGATGCTGCCGCTGCCGGTGCCGCGCGCGGCGATCGCCTCGGCGGCATTGGCGAAGAGATTACCGATCACCTGACTGAGGATCAGCCGGCTGCCGAGCACCAGGTACGGCTGCGCGGGAAAGTTGAAGGCAATCGAGACGTCGCCGGAATAGCGCGCGATCGTCGCATTCTTCGCGATGATCTCGGTCACGTCGCACGGCTCGAGTTCGGGGCGGTCGTGCGCTGCCTGCTGCTGCTCGCCGATGATCTCGAGCACATGGCTCATCGCCTCGCGCCCGATCTGCAGCTGGCGCCGCCGTTCGTCGCGATCCTTGCTCTCCGCCTCGATCGCGGCCGCGACGAAGGCGACGAGCTTGTCGCGGCGCGGCTGCGGCATGTCGTCCTTCGCCAGCTCGGCGATGGCGCGGTCGAGCGTCCCGCGATCGATCGGTGCTGGCTGGGCGATGCCCTGGCTCAGGATCGTGCTGATCGGGTTCAGCGCATTGCGGACATTGTGCATCACCGCAACGGCGCTCTCGCTTCGGCCGAGCGCGAAGCTCTGCACCTCGAGCTGCTCGCGCAGGTCCTTCAGCTGGCGCAGCATC
>CAISGR010000132.1 GCA_903884945.1 uncultured bacterium | reverse complement strand
TGCACTGGGGCGCTATGCCGATCGCTCGCTGCCGCCGGACGGGATGAGCGGTGCCGAGCGCCGCGCCGATCGCGCGCTCGATTATCTCTATGCCCGCGAGATGGAGAAGCGCGGGCTGCGGCGCGACAGGAAGGGCCGGTCTGGCTCGCTCGATCCCAGCCGGCTGACACCGCTGGGCTGGCTCGGCGAGTTGCGCGATCTGTTCCCGCAATCGGTGTGCGAGACAGTGCAGGCGCATGCGATCGACAATCTCGGCATGGCTGAGCTGCTCAAGGACCCGGCGGTGCTCGACGCGCTCGAGCCCAACAAGGACCTGCTCAAATCGCTGATCGCTTACAAGGGCCTCGCCGATCCGGCGATGCGCGAGAAGATCCGCGAGGTGACACGCAAGATCGTCGAGGACATTGTCCGCCAGCTGCGCCCGCGGCTCGAGGCAGCGCTGGCCGGGCGGCCCCATCGCTTCCGCCGCAGCCAGATCAAGTCGATGCAGAATTTCGACTGGCGCGCCACCATCCGCGACAATCTCAAGAACTGGGATGCGGCCCGCGGCGTGATCGTCGCCGACCGTCTGCGCTTCTTCGGCCGCAACCGGCGGCGGCTGCCCTGGACGATCATTCTCTGCGTCGACCAATCGGGATCGATGCTGGCCTCCACCATCTATGCCGCGGTGATGGCGTCGATCCTGACCGCGCTGCCGGCGGTCGATGTTAAGCTGATCGTGTTCGACACCGCCATCGTCGACCTGTCGAGCGAAGCGCATGATCCGGTCGAGGTGCTGATGTCGGTCCAGCTCGGCGGCGGCACCAACATCGCTGCGGCCATGGAATATTGCGAGACGTTGGTCACCCAGCCGACGCGGACCGTGTTCGTGCTGGTCAGCGACTTCGAGGAAGGCGGCTCGGTGACGCGGATGCTTGCCGCCGCCCAGCGCATGGCCTCGGCACGAGTAACGCTCCTGGGGCTCGGGGCGCTGAGCGACGATGCCGCCCCGGTCTACGACCGGCGCATGGCCGAGCGGCTGGCGGACCGCGGGATGCAGATCGCGGCCCTGACGCCCGACCGGTTCGCCGAATGGATCGGGAGCGTGATCGCGTGATCGACGCTGCCTTGCGCGCCGCCCTTGCCGCGTTCGACGATGCCGCGCTGGCGACGCTTGCCAATCCCGGGTTGGTTCGGCGCGCGCATCGCGATGTCGAGGAAGGCAAGGCGCGGCTGGTCTCGGCCGGCGCGGGCCAGGCAAGCGTCGAGGCGGACGGGCAGTTGGTGACGCTCGACGCCCGTGGGCCACGGGCAGCGGATTGCGCGTGCAGGTCGGTCGCGGTGTGCCGCCACCGGATCGCTGCCGTGCTGTTCCTGCGGGAGCTGGAGGATGCGCCGGAGGACAGCGAAGCGGTGTCCGCTCCGGAAGAAATTGTCCTCGCGCTGGACATCGCCGCGCTCGAACGCTGGTCGGGCAAGGCCGGCTGGCGCGCGGCGCTGGAGCTGGTCGAAACGGCCGGGCAAGTGGAATCATCCTCCAACGCCATCTCGGTGGCTTTCGCCGATCTGGACGATTCGGTTCGCATCCTGCGCGGCCAGGGCTTTGACGGTATCGTCTCCAAGGCGGCCAAGGCGCGCGCCAGAGCCTATCACGCCGCCGCCGTGCTGGCGGCGCGGCGCCATTTCGGCGCGACGCTGCCCGAACTGGCCGAAGAGGACGCCGCCCCGGCCGCTGTCGAGATCGACGCGGCCTTCCTCGAACGCGTCGCGGCGAGCCTCGGCGAAGTCGCCACGCTTGGCTTCAACCTCGCGCCGCTGCCGCTTGAGGAATCATTGTTCGAGCTGTCGGTTTCTTCGCGTGCAGACATGCTGCCGCGGCTGTCGACGATGCTGCGCGCGATCGCCGCCCAACTGCGCCTGCGGCGGCAGCGCGCGATCGCCTTCGATCCCGATCGCATGCTCGAGCTCGCCGCGACCGCCTTTGCCTTGACCCGCGCGCTGGCCGGCGGCGATCCGGACCGGCGGGCCGACCTCGCCGGAAAGGTACGGCGCGATTTCGCCCCTGCCGCGCCGCTCGATCTGATCGGCTGCGGCGGTGAGCGCTGGCGCACCGATACCGGCGCGCGTGGGGTAACCGCGTGGTTCGTCGAGCCGGCGACGGGCCGCTGGCTCTCGACCACGCTGGCGCGCGGGGCGGGGCAAGACCCGACCTTCATGCCTGCGGAGGCCTGGCGCGCACAGGCGGTGTGGATGGCTGCGCCGCTCGAAGTGCTCGCGCATGCCCGGATCACGCTCGAAGGATCGCGCCTGTCCGCAGACCATCGGCTATCAGCACCGGCCAGCGCCCATGCGCGAATCATCGCACGCGACACGTGCCCGGATCCGAACTGGCCGGGCATTGTCCGCGACTGGAAGGACCTGCGCCAGACCTGGCTGCGTCAGACCGGCCTCGGCCTCGATGCGGCCGATACCGCAGCCGTCTGCCTGCTGGCGCCCAGCGGGACCGGCTTGCCCTATTTCGACGATCTAGCGCAGCAGCTGGTCTGGCCGGTGCGCGATGCGGCGGGCGAATGGCTGGCGCTGACGCTCGATCATGAAGAGCCGGTGGCCCCTGCCATCGACGCGTTCGAAACACATGTCGGCGGCCGTTGGGAAGGCATGGTGCTGGTGCGGCTGGCCCGCGCCGGCGAGCAGCTGGAAGTGCGGCCGATCACCTTGTTCGGCCCCGGTGATGCGGTCGACCTCTCGCTATGGCAGCGGCCCTGGGGTCCGGCCCGAACGCAATCGGGCGATGCCGTGCGCGGCTGGCTGGAACGGATGCGTGCCAGCGGCGCGCGGCGTTTCGCCCGGCGTCCGCGCGGCAGCACCGATGCGGCGTTGGCGGGGGCATGGCGGCAACTGTTGGATCGAGCCGAGAGCGGTCCCGCGCTGGCGCAATCGCTCGACGCCAGGCCGCTCGGGGGGCTTGCCGCTCATGCCGACCGGCTCGACAATCATGGGCTGGCGGCGCTGGCTGCTCTGATGCGCCAGGTACAGGACGCACCGACCCTGCTCATCGCAGCCTATGGCCTGCTCGTGGCCCGGCAACAGCGCTGCGGCGCGCCATTGCTGCGATAGGTCACCGGGGCGAGATCTTCTCCCACTCCGGATCGAAGGTGCCTTTAGCAGCGATAAGGTGAAAGGGCGTGTTCTCGCAGATAGATCGTTTGGTTGTATGCAGCGCTAATCTGGTCCGGCGGCAGGAGCGCCGGAGGCTTGGGCTGGCTGGCTCAACAGCGAGGCGAGCGCGGCCGAGGCCTTGGCGTGGCCCTTTCGGGCGAGATGCGTATGCAGGTCGGCCGGCCATGTCCAGGCGGTAGGTTACCGCAGCCGGCAAATGTGGCCCCGTCGGGTGGCGCCGCGTTGACACGTCCGAGTGCCGATCACGCCGCCGGCCTTCCCGCAATCGCCGCGCAGCCGGATCGCCCGGAGCCGGGCGCGTTGGCTCGGGCAGGGAGACCAGGCAAATACGCCGGGACATGATGGAAAGTCGCATAAGCTGAAGGAATATTGTCACAATTCGCGGCGCACTTTCGGATTTTCTTGCCTCGGCCGCGGATAATTGGCAGGCGCCGGCCATGACGACACGATCGAGACGCCGGCAGGTGCGACCTGGTTCCATCCCCGTGGCCCTGCGTCGCCTCGTGCTCGGGGCGAGCGCGATCTCGCTGTCGGCCTGCGCCAGCCTCCCCACCAGCGGACCCACGGTGCACCAGGTCGTAAGGGAGGCAGGGACCGGCGGCGCGGCTGTTCCGTTTACGCTCATCCCGCTCGATGCCGCCACGGCGCACGATGCCGTCGCGCCCAGCGACGCCGGCATTGCCAGGATGGCGGCGCTGGCCCGCGACTCGGTCGTCGCGCGGGCGGACATGATCCGCCCGGGCGATAAATTGAACATTGCAATCTTCGAAGTCGGTATCAGCCTGTTCGGCGGCGGTGCCACGCCAGGTGCCGGCTCCGGAACGGCACCGCGCACGCCGACCTCGGCGTCGCAGACCCTTGGCGTCGAAGTTCGCGAGAACGGCTTTATCGACCTGCCCTATGCCGGGTCGGTGATGGCCGCTGGCGCCTACCCCGAGGAACTGGCGGCGGTGATCCGCGGGCGCCTGAAATCGCTTTCGGAAAGTCCGGAGGTCAATGTCAGCATCGCCGAATCGGTCAGAAACGTGGTCTATCTCGGGGGCGCCGTTGCCAAGGCCGGCCGCTACCGTCTCACTGCGGCGCATGAACATCTGCTCGATGCGCTGGCGCTTGCCGGAGGCGGCGCGGCCGACCCGAACGAACTCGAGGTGCGCCTGCAACGCGGTAGCGACGTCGTCGTCGCGCCGCTCAACCGGATCAATCCCGGTGACCCCGCCGATCTCCCGATCGAGCCTGGCGACCGTATCCAGCTTGTCAGGATCAGGCAAAGTTACACGGTGTTCGGGGCGAGCGACAAGATTGGCCAGATCTATTTCGAGGCGAAGGACATCAGCCTGGCCGAGGCGATCGCGCGAGCCGCAGGGCCGTCGGACTATCGCGCCAATCCGCGCGGCGTCTTTCTCTGCCGCTACGAAACAGCGCCCGACGGAACCTCCCGGCCGGTCGTCTATCAGCTCAACATGATGAAAACGGAAGCCTATTTCCTGGCACAGCGCTTTCCGATGCGCGACAAGGACGTCATCCTGTTCGCCAACTCCTCGGGCACCATGACCCAGAAACTGGTGAACCTGCTGAGCAACCTGTTCAGCCCGGTAATGGCCGTGCGCTACGCCGCGCAATAGGAGTGGCTGCGGTGAGGATCGGTATCGACGGGTTCAACCTCGCCATGCCTGACGGCACGGGCGTTGCGACCTAGAGCGGGATGACGTTTGGCTGAATCGAGTGGGATTCCCTTTGAGATGATTTTCTGATTCAAGATGCTGGCTGGGATTGGAGGCCAGCGAGCATGGCGAAACCCTATTCGATGGACCTGCGCGAGCGGGTGGTGGCGGCGGTGATTGAGGACGGGATGTCGCGCCACACGGCAGCGAAGCGCTTTGGGGTCGCGGCGAGTTCTGCGATCAAATGGGTTCAACGTGTCCGAGAGACGGGCAGCGCGGCGCCAGGTCAGATGGGGGGCCACAAGCCTAACATTCTGTCCGGGGCCAATCGCGACTGGTTGCTGGAGCGCGCCGCCAAGGACTTCACGCTACGCGGGCTGGTGGCCGAGCTGGCCGAACGCGGCGTGAAGGTCGATTATGTTCAGGTCTGGCGCTTTGTTCATGCCGAGGGGCTGAGCTTCAAAAAAAAGCGTGCTGCCCGCCGAGCAGCTCCGGCCCGCGATCGCAAGGCGGCGCGAGCAGTGGAAGAAGTATCAAGGCCTGCTTGATCCAGCTCGTCTCGTCTTCATCGACGAGACCTGGGCGAAGACCAACATGGCGCCGTTGCGCGGCTGGGCGCCCGTCGGTCAACGGCTCCATGCCAAGGTGCCCTATGGCCATTGGCGCACGATGACCTTCCTCGCGGCGCTCCGCTGTGACCGGATCGACGCCCCGTGCGTGCTCGACCAGCCGGTCAACGGCCAGAGCTTCACCGACTATGTCGAGCAGTTCCTGGTGCCGACGCTCTCGCCCGGCGACGTCGTCATCATGGACAATCTGAGCAGTCACAAACGCCCCGCCATCCGCAAGGCGATCCGGAGCGCTGGCGCCAAGCTCCTGTTCCTGCCGCCATACAGCCCCGATCTCAATCCGATCGAGCAGGTCTTCGCCAAACTCAAGCACCTGATGCGCAAGGCCGCAGAACGTACCCACGATGCAACCTGGCGCCGTATCGGCTCCTTGCTCGACGCCTTCAGCCCCGCCGAATGCCGCAATTACCTACTCAACTCAGGATATGGATCGAGCTGATGTCATCCGACTCTAGTACCTCTGCACAGAGGTTTTGACGGGTTGGGCGTCACAGGGCGAGGCACCGTTCGTGCTGCGATCCGACCGCGCAAGGGCCGCATCCAGCACCGGCCGGAACAGCTCGAAGTCTACCACCGCACTCAGTCGGTCCAGCGGGTCGCCCGCCGCCGACAATGCCGCAAGCCGCTCATCCACATCGAAGAAACCGTGCTGTACCATCGCTGCCTCCCGCTCTCGCCGGTGGCAGTGAATCGCCTCACGCGGTTAAAGGGGATTTTAGAGGCGCCCGGCTAAAACCACACTTTAGTGGGGTTGTTCCGTGACCTTGATGAATCCAATTTGGTGGGAACGGGCAATGAGAGCCGATTTAATAAGTCCAGTGAAGTGTGTCTTCATTGAGATGAGGAGAGTA
>CAISGR010000131.1 GCA_903884945.1 uncultured bacterium | reverse complement strand
CGCGCGGCCGGGGCGCAGCGGCGGGGTGGCCGTCTGCCGGTCGGATAATGGCGATGGCCGGCGCGCGCTGGTGCGGCGCTTGTGGCTCGATCGCATGCGCGCGCCGCGCCTGTTCGCGCAGGGCTCCCTGTGGCGATGTCGCTGCCCGGTCCGGCGCGTTAGTCCGTCGGGCGGCCATTGCGGCCGGCCCGCGCGGCCCTTCCGGCCGGCGCGCCCGGTCCGCGGGGACGATCGGCGCCTGATCCTTCGCGCCGCCGTCACGCCCCTCGGCACGGTGCTCTTCCCGCGGGCGATACAGTTGTGGGACGGGGCCCCGCAGCCCGTCGCGCTGCCAGGCCGCGAAGCGATCGGCTGCCTCGGTGCGTGCGATGCGCTCGGGCTGGAGCCGCTGGCGTTCCACGGCCGCATGCTGGTCGCGATAGGCCCGCCAGCCGGCGTCGCGCTCCCGCGCGGTGCGCCACGCGCTACGCGCAGCGGCGATGGCCGGTCGGCGCGCCGCCCATTGAGTGGCGGTGACGCCGTGCTGCGGGCCGTCGGCGCCGGCTGCCCGCAGGGCCCGGGCCCGGGCATAGTAGCGGGATGCCGCGTCGGCCTGCCGCGTCGCCTCGGCTGGCGCGAGCAGCCGGCCATCCCGGTCATGGACGGTCGCGATCCGGCCGTCGCGATAGCCATAGCTGTACGAGGGATCGCGCACGAGATACGGCACGTCAGCCCCCGGCTCGTAATAATAATAGCGATAGCCGCCATCGATCGGCTCGGCATAGGTCAGGTAATCGTCGCGCGTCTGCCAGACCCACGGCTCGACGCCGTCATAGTCGAAATAATAGTCCGGCGGCGCGTCGCCGATCGTGTCGGATATCCAGTCGGCGCGGTCGATCCAGGCATAGCGATCATTTTCGGGCGCCATCGCATAGCCGAGCGGTCGCGCCCGTGGCAGCGACGCCAGCGACGGCGCAGGCCGGATCGGGGCGGCTGGTCCCGCGGCAAGCGGCTGCACATCCGGCAGGGCCGGCAGCGCCGCCACATCCGTCTCGTTGGCGATCGTCGTTTGCCGGGCCGGCTGGCCGCAGGCGGTGAGGGCGGCGGCGAGCGCGATGGCGCTGGCGATTCGCGGCGAGATCAGTGTCTTTCCGGCCATGGCGATATGCTCCTCTGGCAGTGAAACGCTGCGGAAAGTGGCATAACGTGCCTGAACCGGCTCTGGACCCGTGGTTCATCGGGGGTTGGATTCGGCCCGGCGCTCAGGCCGGCGGCTTCTCCGTCAGGCGGTCCCCCGCCACGCGGGCCTGCAGCAACGCCATTGCCTCATGCGCGGAAAGCGCGGCGCCCTCCTGCCACGCGCCGATATAGCTGAGATGCTCCCCGGCGAAGAAGATGCGTCCTTCCGGCCGGCAGAGCTCGGCATAGTCGGTCGCGCGCTGCTCCGGCTTCCACATCGCGGCGATCCCCCCGCTCCACGGCGTTTCGTTCCATGCCACCGTCACGCCCTTGGCCAGCAGCGCCGATTTGCCCGGATGCATCCGCTCGATCACCTCGCGCGACATCTGCAGTCGTTGTGCATGCGCCATGGTCGAGAAGGTGGTGGCGTTGCCCAGCCTGCCTGCCGCATAGGCGCCGATCAATATGCCCCTGGGGCTGTTCCACCCGCCGCTCGGATACCAGATCAGCTGGCTCGGCGCGTCGGTAAAGGCCAGCCCGCCATAGATGCCCTGCTCCTCCCAGAAGCGCGGGGCCTCCCACGCTACCTTGGCCGCCGCCATATAGACCGTATTGGCCAGCGCCGCCTTCTTCGCTGGAGACAGCGGCAGGTCGAGCTTCCTCACCATCGGCGCGGGCAGGGTGCAGAGGCAGTAGTCGGCCGTCACCGCACCGCCGTCCGCCAGCAGCACGCGCACGCCCCGGCCGGTCTGGCGCACCGCCGTCACCGGCGTGTCGAGCCGGACATTGTCCTTCACGCGGGCGTAGATCGCATAGGCGATGCGATCCATTCCCCCGACCGGCTGGAACATCGGCGCCTGCTGGTCGAACGTCTCCTCGAAGGTCAGGCCGCCGCCCCAGAAGCCGTCGGTGATGATCTGCTCGAGCGTCAGCGGATCCATCGGCACGCCCGGATTGGCATAGCCGCCGGGATTGTCGCTGAAGCCGGATCTGTCCGATCCGCGATAGACGCCCTTGGGATCAAGCGCGCCCCAGTCCGCCAGATAGTGGCGCAGCGCGGCGCGATCCGCCGGCGTCATCTCGGTGTCGAGCGCGCCCTGGTCGAGCGCCTTGGCGATCAGTTCGGCAAAACGGCCCTTGGTGTCGTTGACTGCCTGGCGCTCGGTCACCTCGCGCCCGCCGAAATCGAGCCTGGCCGATCGGTTGACGTTGACCATCACCTCCAGCGGCACATCGAACCGGCGCGCATAGCCCAGGATCATGGTGTGCGCGGTCGGCAGCCGGGCCGCGCCCGCGTTGAAATAGAGGCCGTTGTCGAAGGCGCAGCGCTGGTCCTCGCGCCCGATCTGTTCGATCCGGTCGCCGCCGCGGATCGACCAGACCCGTCCGCCGACTCGCCCGCGCGCTTCCAATACGGTCACGCTGTATCCGGCCTCGCCCAGTTCGAGGGCCGCGACCAGTCCCGCGATCCCGGCGCCCAGGATCACCACTGATTTGCCCCTGCCCGATCCCGGCGGCAGTTCGACCGGCCTGGTCGCCGCCATGGCGCGCGTCGCCAGCAATCCCATCGCCTGCATCGAGAGGAAGACCGCGCCGTAGCCGCCCGCCTTCCCCATCGCCTGGAGGAAGGCCCGGCGCGTCGTCACTTCGCGGGGGCCCGGGCGGCGGTCACCTCGATCTCGACGAGATATTGCGGGGCGGCGAGGGCGGCGACCTGCACCGTGATCCGCGCCGGCTTCAGCGGCTGCTCGGCCGTGCCGAACATCTCCTTGTAGGCGGTCATCATCCCCGCGAAATCCATCCGGGGCTGTCCGGGCGGCGCGGCGAGATAGACGCGCATCATCACGACATCGCCGGGCGCCATCCCGTGGGCCGCCAGCGCTGCCTTGATCTTGCCGAGGACCGATCGGGTCTGCACCTCGGTATTGCCCCAGTGGCCCGGATCGCTTTCGGCCGTTCCCGGCACGGGATCGGGCAGCAATCCGCTGACATACAGGGTGGTCGCCCCCGCCGGCACGAGCACTGAACTTGCGATCGGCGATGCCGCCGGCCCGTCATGGATGATCTGGGCGCCGGCGGGCAGCGCGGTCAGCAAGGCGATTCCGCAGCCCGTAACGATCGATCGCAGCATGCCCGTTCTCCCCCGAGTCGAACCGACATTCTATGCTGCGCCGCAGCATAGGCAAGGGGCGGGATCGCGCTTTGTTGCGGGAGCGAAATCAAGTCTTCAGGAATAGCGGAAGGCGGCATCCTCGATATCGATCGCGGGCAGTTCGCGCCGCTCCTGCCAATAATCCTGGTTGTGCCGCCATTCGGGCTTGTCGCCGCTTCGGGGCATCAGGTGCAGCCCGCGCATCAGATAGCCCGGGCTGAAATCATCGCCCTCGATCCACGGCTTCAGCGCCATGCCGGCATCCTCGGGGCGCAGCGCCACCTCCACCTGCCGCGCGCCGATCGCGCGCATATGGTTGAGCAACCGGCAGACGAAATCGCCGACCAGGTCGACCCGCAAGGTCCAGCTCGCCCGGAAATAGCCCATGATCCACACCATGTTGGGCACGCCCGTGTTCATCATCCCGCGATAGGTGACGGTCTCGGCATAATCGACCGGCCGGCCGTCGACGACGAAATCGATGTCGCCACGCGGCGACAGCTCGAAGCCGGTCGCGGTGATGATCACGTCCGCGGGGAGTTCCTCGCCCGATTTGAGGCGGATGCCCGTCGCGGTGAAGCGGTCGATCTCGTCAGTGACGACGGATGCCTTGCCGGCGGCGATTCCGCGGAACAGGTCGCCGTCGGGGATGAAGGCGAGGCGTTGCTGCCAGGGCCGGTAGCGCGGGGTGAAATGCTTCGCGATATCGAAATCGGGCCCCAGATAGGCGCGCGCCGCCTCGAGCAATTCGGCCTTCACGGCCTCCGGTTCCTCCTGCGCGCGACGCACCAGCACTTCCTGGTTGTGCAGGATGTTGCGGCGGACGATCTCGTGCACCCAGTTCTCGTCCACCTCCAGCACGCGCAGCAGGTCGGCCAGCTCGTTCTGGTTGAGCCCCGGAATGAAATAGGTCGGCGATCGCTGCAGCAGCGTGACATGCGCCGTCTCCTCCGCGATCGCCGGAACCAGGGTCGCGGCGGTCGCGCCGGATCCGATCACCACGACCCGCTTGCCCTTCAGGTCGAGATCGGCTGGCCAGGTCTGCGGATGGACGATGGGGCCCGTGAAATCGGCCATGCCCGGCCATTCGGGCGTATAGCCCTTGGCATGCCGGTAATAGCCCTGGCACATCCACAGGAAATTGGCGGTGAAGCGGCGTGCCGTGCCGCCCTCGGTGGCGCCCGGCGCGATCTCGGTCGCCTCGATCGTCCAGCGCTTCTCCGCGCTCGACCAGCTGGCCCGGTCGATGCGGTGGCGGTAGCGGATGTGCCGTGCGAGATCATTCTCCGCGATCACCTCGCCCATATAGCGCAGTATCTCCTCGCCGGTCGCGATCGGCGCCCCCTTCCACGGCTTGAAGCGATAGCCGAAGGTATAGAGATCGCTGTCCGACCGGACGCCGGGATAGCGGTGCGTCACCCAGGTTCCGCCGAAGCTGTCGAACGCGTCGAGGATCGCGAAGCTCGCCCAGGGGCATTGTTCCTTCAGGTGATAGGCGCTGCCGATCCCCGAAATCCCCGCGCCGACGATCAGCACGTCGAAATGATCAGCTTCCTGTTCGTGGGTCGGGCGCTCCTGCACCGCCGTTTCGGTCATCATTCTCTCCATTTCGCGGGGCGATCCCCATCTTGCGCCACGATGCGCCGCAGCGAGGGGCCGACCTTGATTTTCGTCAATTGCCCGTAATCGGCCGGCCCGTCGCATTCACCTCGCGGATCAGCGCGATCAGCGCGCGCAGGCCGGCCGGCACATGGCGCCGCCCGGGATAATAGAGGCACAGCCCCGGATAGGCCGGCGTCCACTCCTCCAGCACGGAGACGAGCCGCCCCGCGGCGATATGCGCGGCCACGGACCATTCGCTGAGATAGGCCAGTCCCGTGCCCGCCAGGGCCGCCTCCAGCATCAGCGTCATCTCGTCGAGCGTCAGCGATCCCGGCACGTCGATCGCCATTGCCTCGCCGCCGCGCTCGAATTCCCAGTGCCAGATCGTCCCGCTTGCCATCCGCGCCCGGATGCAGCGGTGGCGCAGCAGGTCCTCGGGTGTCTTCGGCTCGGGATGGCGCGCGAAATAGTCGGGCGAGCCGACCACGAGCATGCGCACCTGCCCGCCGATCGGCACGGCGATCATGTCCTGCGGCACGGCCTCGGCCAGCCGGACGCCCGCGTCGAACCCCTGGCCGACGATGTCGACCAGCCTGCCTTCGGTGACGAGCACCACGTTCATGTCGGGATAGCGGCGCAGATAGGCCAGGATCACCGGCGTCAGGATCATCCGCGCCGCGCCTGCCGCCATGTTGAGGCGCAGCGTGCCGGTCGGGGTGTCGCGGTGGCTGTTGATCCCCTCGATCGCCCCGTCGATCTCGCGCAGCGCCGGCGCGATCCGCGCGATGAACTGCTCGCCCGCATCGGTTGGCGAGACGCTGCGTGTCGTCCGGTTGAACAGTCGCGCCCCCAGCCGCGCCTCGAGCGCGGCCACCGCATGGCTCAGTGCCGAGGGCGACATGCCCAGTTCCGCCGCGGCGGCGCGGAAGCTGCCCAGCCGTGCCACCGCCACCACGGCATCGAATTCGGTCAGGCCAGTCTTCGTCATTGTGCTATTTTCTGCATTACTCCGTGCTGATCTGTCTAGCTTATCGGATCAATCGGCGCTGCCTAGATCCGCCTCATCACCCCGGAGGCTCCAATGGACATCATCGACACCATCTATATCGACGGCGCGTTCGTCACCCCGCACGGCACCGAATTGTTCGATCTGCATAACCCTGCCACCGGCCGGGTCATCGGCGCGGTGCGGCTTGGCGATGCGGTCGATGCGCTTGCGGCCATCGCGGCGGCGAAGCGCGCCTTCCCCACCTTTTCGCGTACCACGAA
Organism: uncultured bacterium; assembly: GCA_903884945.1. GTDB lineage: Bacteria > Pseudomonadota > Alphaproteobacteria > Sphingomonadales > Sphingomonadaceae > Sphingomonas. Next base: position 18,433 of record CAISGR010000131.1, on the reverse strand, counting down.
GGAGGAGCGGCTCGCCCTGCTCGGCCGCCTTGCCGAGGCGGTCGAGGCGCGCGCGGCGGACCTGGTCGAGGCGACGATCGAGGAATATGGCGCCCCGGTCTCGCGGTCGGCCTGGATGGCGGACTATGCGGCCGGCGCGTTCCGCCTCGCCGCGCAGACGCTCGAAAGCTACGCGTTTACCCGCCGGATCGGTACCGCGAGCGTCACGATGGAGCCGCTCGGCGTCGTCGGCGTCATCACGCCGTGGAACGCCAATGCCGGCTTTATCTGCGGCAAGCTCGCCATGGTCGTCGCCTCCGGTTCCACCTGCGTCATCAAGCCGAGCGAGATGAGCGCGCTGCAGACGCGGATCGTGCTTGAGGCGCTGCACGAGGCGGGCGTGCCGGCCGGCGTGCTCAATGTCGTCAATGGGCGCGGCGATGTGGTGGGCGCCGCCCTGAGCGCCAGCCCGGATGTCGCCAAGATCAGCTTCACCGGCTCGACCGCAACCGGCCGCGCCATCCTTCGCGCCGCGGCCGAGAGTTTCAAGCGCGTCACGCTGGAACTCGGCGGCAAGTCGCCGATGGTGGTCCTCGACGATGCCGATTTCGCGGCGGCGATTCCGTTCGCGCTGGCGGCCGGCTTCAACAACAGCGGCCAGGCCTGCATCGCCGGTACCCGCATCCTGGTGCCCCGGTCGCGCCTCGCCGCCTTCGAGGCAGCGATCGGGGAGGCCGTCACCCGCATCAAGTCGGGCGATCCGCGCGATCCGGAGACCGTGATCGGGCCGATGGTCAGCCGGCGCCAATGGGATCGCGTCCAGTCCTATATCCGCAGGGGCGTGGCGGAAGGCGCGACATTGCTGGCCGGCGGGGAGGGGCTTCCCGAGGGAACGCAGGGCGGCTGGTTCGTCCGCCCGACCATCTTCACCAATGTCGGTAACGACATGGTGATCGCGCGCGAGGAGATCTTCGGGCCGGTCCTGTCGATCATCCCCTATGCCGATGACGCGGAAGCGATCGCGATCGCCAACGACACTGAATACGGGCTCCACGCCTATGTCGCCGGCACCGACGAGGCCCGCGCCCGCGCGGTGGCCGACCGGCTGGTGGCGGGCCGCGTGATCATCAACGCGGCGCCGATGGAGCCGCTGGCGCCGTTCGGCGGCTTCAGGCACTCGGGCATCGGCCGCGAGAACGGCGTGTTCGGGCTCGAGGCCTATCTCGAGCCGAAGGCAGTGATGGGATGAGCCGGGAAGGGGCGACTAAGGGACCGGTCGCTATGTCCGGTCCCAATAGGGCGGATCGCCGAAGCTGCGCCGCAGGCTTGCAGTCAGGGCGGCGATCTTGGCAGAGGCGCTGCGGTCGCGCGGATAGGCGATGAACAGTTCCGCGCCCTCGGCCTCCATGCCGATCTCCACCCGCACCAGCGCGCCGCTTGCCAGTTCCCCGTGTACGAAGAAGGTCGGCAGCAGCGTGATGCCCAGCCCCGCCAGGGCCGCGTCGCGCATCAGCAGGCCGTTGTTCACCCGCAGCGCCGCGCGCGGCCGCAGCACCATCCACCCGTCCGGGCCAGCGAAGCGCCAGTCGGCGTCGCGATTGGCATAGAGCACGCCGCAATGGCCGGACAGCTCGGCCATGGTCGACGGAACGCCCTTCTCCGCAAGATAGGCCGGGGAGGCCACCAGCACGCGCCGCGTCGTCGCCAGCCGCTTCGCGACCAGCCTCGTGTCGCCGACGGGTCCGTGGCGGATCACCGCATCGAATCCGCCGGCCGCGGCGTCGACGAAGCCGTCGTCCAGTTCCAGCGTCAGGTCGATGTCGCGATGCGCGCGCAGGAACTGGTTCAGCGCGGGCCCGAGATGCAGGATGCCGAAGCCGACCGGGCCCGATACGCGCAGCGGCCCCGCCAGCGTCCCGCGCCGCTCGGCCAGCTCCGCCGTCGCCGCCTGCGCCTGGTACAGGATCTGCTGTGCCCGCGGCAGGAACGTCTGGCCGCCTTCCGTCAGCGCGAGCTTGCGCGTGGTCCGCTGGATCAGCCGCGCGCCCAGGATGCGTTCGAGCTCGGCCAGGCGCTCGCTCACCACTGATTTGGCGAGGCCGAGCCGTCGCGCCGCCGCGCTGATCGATCCCGCCTCGGTGATCGCGACAAAGGCGGCAAGGCCGTCGAGTTTCATCATCGTTCGGCAATCCCGGACACTAATTCCAGACGAATCCTACTAGTCCGAACAGCGGCTTGCCATCATTTTGGCGATGCCGCGACGGCGCCGTTCCGCGCCGCGCAACAGGGAGTTTCACCCCATGCTTCGCTCGATGATGCTCGCTGGCGCCGCCCTGCTGATGGCCGCGCCCGCCACTGCCCAGGTTCCCCCCTATCCCGCGACCTTCCACACCGAGGAGATCGCCACCAACGGCGCCACCATCCATGTCCGTGTCGGCGGCAAGGGGCCGGCGGTCGTGCTCCTGCACGGCTATGGCGAAACCGGCGACATGTGGGCGCCGATGGCGGCTGACCTGATGCGCGACCACACCGTGATCGTCCCCGATCTGCGCGGGCTCGGCCTGTCTTCCAAGCCGGCCGGCGGCTTCGACAAGAAGACCCAGGCGGGCGACGTGCTCGGCGTGCTCGACCGGCTGAAGATCGGCCAGGTCGATCTCGTCACGCATGACATCGGCAACATGGTCGGCTTCGCCTTCGCCGCGCTCCATCCGGATCGCGTGAAGCGCTTCGTGCTGATCGATGCGCCGGTGCCGGGCGTCGGCCCGTGGGAGGAGATCCTCAAGAACCCGTTGCTCTGGCATTTCCGCTTCGGCGGGCCCGATATGGAGCGGCTGGTGGCGGGTCGCGAGCGTATCTATCTCGATCGCTTCTGGAATGAATTCTCGGCCGACCCGAAGCATTTCGGCGAGCTTTCGCGCCAGCATTATGCCGCGCTTTATGCGCTGCCCGGCGCGATGCATTCCGGCTTCGCGCAGTTCGCCGCCTTCGATCAGGACGCGATCGACAACCGCGCCCTGCTCGCGGCCAATGGCAAGCTGAAGATGCCGGTCCTCGCGATCGGCGGCGAGAAGAGCTTCGGCCCGATGATGGCGACGGTGATGCGCGCCGCGGCCGACAATGTCACCGAGGGCGTGGTGCCCGGCTCGGGCCACTGGATCATGGAGGAAAATCCCGGCGCGACCGTCGCCATGGTCCGCGCCTTCCTGGTCCCGGCGCAATGAGGGCGCGGCTCTGGCTGGCGGCGGTGCTCCTGCCGCTCGCCGCCACCGGCGCGGCGCAGACGGGGGAGGGCGGCCGGCTCCGCCTCGCCCCGGCCGACATCGCCGCGCTTCCCGCGCTCGGGGCGGGCGCCGGCACCTCGGGCGTCGCCGGCATCCGCACCCGTATCCTCTCGGGCGATCCCACCCGGGCCGGCCTCTACACCATCGCGCTCGAGGTGCCGGCCAACACCCGCATCGCCGCGCACCGCCACCGCGACGATCGCACCGCCACGGTGATCGCCGGCACCTGGTATTTCGGCTATGGCGACCGGGCGGACGATGCGGCGGCCAGGGCGCTGCCGCCCGGCAGCTTCTACGCCGAGCCGGCGGACGTCGCGCATTTCGCGCACACGGGCGCGACGCCGGTGACGGTCTACATCACCGGCGTCGGGCCGACCGACACGCGCTATGTCGAGCGCGCGCCGTGAGGGAATTCAGGCGCCGCCGATAAAGGGCAGGGCGGCGAACTTGGCCACCACGCCCGCCACCTTGTCGACCGCCGCGGCGACGTCGGTGATCGTATGGGTGATCGCCGCGATCCGGTCCGCCTCCTTCTTCGCCGCCTTGGACAGGTCGTTGATCTCGCCCACCAGCGGCCCGGCCGCGATCGCGTCGTCGATCTGGTTGATCCCCAGCACGGCATGCCGCCGCAGCGCGTCGAGGATGGCAGCGTCCGTCGCGGTGGCTTGTTGAAAATCGGAGGCCGGATCTTCCGAGAACGGTGCGGACTGGAGAATCTGCATCGACATCATCAGATTCTGGACCAGCGTGTTGCGCGTCTGCGCCCAGGCGCCGAGCGTCTTGATCTGGGTCGGCATCATTCACCCTCCTTCTTCGTCTTGAGCGCGTCGACCGCGCTGCTGGTGACGCTGGCGAGATCGAGCACCGCGTCGATCGCGGCTTCGAAGTCGATGGTGTTGCCGGAGCGCGCTGCCTCGGCCAGCTTCGCATGGGCCGCGCCGATCGCGGCATAACGTTCCTGCTCGGAGGCCCGCGCGTTATAGTCGGCGACCCTGGCGAACAGGGCGTCCTGCGCCGCCCGCAGTTCGGCCGGCGGGGCCCCCGCCGCGGCGAGGCGCGAAACCGTGACTTTTGCGGCATTGGCTGCCTGCAGCAGCCCGGCTGAATCGTAGAGGCCGAGCCGGTCGTCGACATCGGCGAGGATGCCGGTCGCTTCCTGCACCAGCGGATCGCCCGCGATGATGATCTTCTTCAGCACCCGCCCGCGCTCCGCCGCGAGGAACAGCCCGCCCGCCTTGGCCACCACCGCAGCGATGGCGCCGATCTTGGCGCTCGACGCGCTGGCCGGCGCCCCCGTCGCCTTGCGGATCGCGCCGTCCAGATTGCCCAGTGACGAAGCGAGCCCGGTCACTGACTGGGAAAAGGCCGCCTGGTCCTTGGTCGTATCGGCGGCAAGCAGGATCAGGTTGTCGGAATAGTCCGACAGCGCCTGGCCCAGCGCCTTGATATGGGCATAGGTCGGCACCCGCTCGACCGGCCTGCCGGCGGCGTCGACCAGGCTGCACGGCGCCGGCCTGGCGGTCGGATCGGGCGGCAGGAGCAGCAGCGCGCATTCCGGCGCGAGGCTCAGGTCGACATGATTGTCCGCCAGCGCCTTGTGGATGCGCTCGTTCTCGTCGGCGGTCAGGGCGGTCAGCCGCTGATCCTGGACCGCGACCGAGGCCTTGGTCAGCGTGCCGAACTGCCCGACCGAATCGCGATAGGCAGTGTTGATGCAGCCGCCGAGGCACAGCAGTCCCGTGGACAGGACCAGCGCTCGCCATCTGCGGCCGACGGACCCGGTGTTTTCCTGATGCTCACTCATGGCTTTCGTTCCTTCCCGCTGATTTTCTCTGATCGCGCGCCAGGCGGATCGAGAAGTCGCGCGCGCGCGACGGTTGCGCCATCGAAGGTATCACCGGTTCGGTGCTACCTCTTCGGATCGGGTGTCGGGGTCGCCGGGGCGCTCGGGCGGTGGGTCGCGGACGCGCCCTGCTCGGTCTTCGGCGTGCACACGCCCAGCGCGTTGCCGGGCACCCAGAACAGGAAGATCCCCGCCGCGAACAGGGCGATCCAAATCGGCGCCGACGCGATGGCGGCGACCAGATCCTTGATCGCCTCGACCAGGTCCTTCAGCGATGCCGGGCTTGCCCCGTCGAACGCCATCGGCCGCGCCGGTGCGCGATATTTCACGATCAGGTCGACGATCGCGAAGGCCACCGCCACCAGCAGCGCGGCGATGAGGAACAATTTGGAAAGCCCCGCGATGTCGCCGCCAAGGGCAATATATCTCGTGCAGAAGTCGGTCATGACGTCACTCCCCGGTCACTGGAAAGGCGGGAGGTCGGGCCGAAGCGCGGCCCGTCCTCTCTTGCCGCGGCATCTTCCTGCCACCGCTTCGCCGCCCCCACGCGTGACGCCCGTCACGCCCCCGCAACGAATCTCCCGCCTTGCGACCGGGCCCGCGCACCCCCACATCCGCACGTCACGCGTTGACCTCCCGTGCGCCCTCCATTATCGCTAGAACAAATCTGGAACAGACCGGCTATGCTCACTCATATTTCCGTGCGCGGCGCGCGCGAGCACAACCTCAAGGATGTCTCGATCGACATCCCGCGCGACACGCTCACGGTGATCACCGGGCTGTCCGGCTCGGGCAAGTCGAGCCTCGCCTTCGATACCATCTATGCCGAGGGGCAGCGCCGCTATGTCGAGTCGCTCTCGGCCTATGCGCGCCAGTTCCTCGAGCTGATGCAGAAGCCCGATGTCGATCATATCGAGGGCCTGTCGCCCGCCATCTCGATCGAGCAGAAGACGACCAGCCGCAACCCGCGCTCCACCGTCGCCACCGTGACGGAAGTCTATGATTACATGCGCCTGCTCTGGGCGCGCGTCGGCATTCCCTATTCGCCCGCCACCGGCCTGCCGATCGCGGCGCAGACGGTCAGCCAGATGGTCGACCGCGTCATGGCCCTGCCCGAGGGCACGCGGCTCTACCTGCTCGCCCCCGTGGTGCGCGGCCGCAAGGGCGAATACCGCAAGGAACTGGCCGAGTGGCAAAAGGCCGGCTTCACCCGCGTCCGCATCGACGGCGAGCTGCACGAGATCGACGAGGCCCCCGCGCTCGACAAGAAATACAAGCATGACATCGAGGTGGTGGTCAATCGCCTCGTCGTCGGCCCCGACATGTCGACCCGCCTCGCCGACAGCTTCGAGACCGCGTTGAAGCTTGCCGAGGGCCTGGCCTATGTCGATCTGGTCGATACGACGGTGGCGGCGCTCGCGCCCGCGGGCAACACGGTCCGCGAAGCCCCCCAGGCCTTTATCGCCGAAGGCCCGGCCCTCTCCAAAGGGGAGAAGGCGTCAAGCGGCATGAAGAACACCGGCATCCCCGCCAACCGCATCGTCTTCAGCGAGAAATTCGCCTGCCCGGTCTCCGGCTTCACCATCGCCGAGATCGAGCCGCGGCTCTTCTCCTTCAACGCGCCGCAGGGCGCCTGCCCGGCGTGCGACGGCCTGGGCGAGAAGCTGCTGTTCGACGAGGAGCTGGTCGTCCCCAACCACGCGCTCAGCATCAAGAAGGGCGCGATCGTGCCCTGGGCCAAGTCCAACCCGCCCTCGCCCTATTACATGCAGGTGCTGGGCAGCCTCGCGCGCGAATTCGGCTTCAGCCTCGATACCCCCTGGGAGGATCTGCCCGGCGAGGTGAAGCTGATCATCCTCCACGGCACCGGCGGCAAGCCGGTCACGCTCACCTTCGTCGACGGCAAGAAGTCCTATGACGTGCGCAAGCCGTTCGAGGGCGTCATCGGCAATCTCAACCGCCGCATGCTCCAGACGGAAAGCGCCTGGATGCGCGAGGAGCTCAGCAAGTACCAGAGCAGCGCCGCGTGCGAGGTCTGCGGCGGCGCGCGCCTCAAGCCCGAGGCGCTGGCGGTCAAGATCGGCATGCGGGATATTTCCTCGGTCACCCATCTCTCGGTGGTCGATGCGCTCGCCTGGTTCACCGCCATCCCGGCCGATCTGACCGCCCAGCAGAACGCCATTGCCGAGCGCATCCTGAAGGAGATCCTCGAGCGGCTCGGCTTCCTCAACAATGTCGGGCTCGATTATCTCAACCTCGATCGCACCTCGGGCACGCTCTCGGGCGGCGAGAGCCAGCGCATCCGCCTCGCCTCGCAGATCGGCTCGGGCCTGTCGGGCGTGCTCTATGTGCTCGACGAGCCGAGCATCGGCCTGCACCAGCGCGACAATGATATGCTGCTCGCCACGCTGCGCCGCCTGCGCGATCTCGGCAACACCGTGCTGGTGGTCGAGCATGACGAGGATGCGATCCGCTCGGCCGATTACATCATCGATATGGGCCCGGGCGCCGGCGTCCATGGCGGCGCGGTCGTCGCGCAGGGCACGCTCGACGATATCCTCGCGTCGGAGGGCAGCGTCACCGCCGATTATCTCAACGGCACGCGCGAGGTTCCCGTGCCCGCCACCCGCCGCAAGGGCAATGGCAAGAAGCTGACGGTGCACAACGCCACCGCCAACAATCTGCGCGGCGTCACCGCCAGCCTGCCGCTCGGCACCTTCACCTGCGTCACCGGCGTGTCGGGTTCGGGCAAGTCGAGCTTCACCATCGATACGCTCTATGCCGCCGCCGCGCGCGCGCTCAACGGCGCGCGCGTGCTCGCCGGCAAGCATGACAAGATCAGCGGCCTGCAATATCTCGACAAGGTGATCGATATCGATCAGTCGCCGATCGGCCGCACCCCGCGCTCCAACCCCGCCACCTATACCGGCGCCTTCACTCAGATCCGGGACTGGTTCGCGGGTCTCCCCGAAAGCCAGGCGCGCGGCTACAAGCCCGGCCGCTTCAGCTTCAACGTCAAGGGCGGCCGCTGCGAGGCGTGCCAGGGCGACGGCCTGCTCAAGATCGAGATGCACTTCCTGCCCGATGTCTATGTGACGTGCGACGTCTGCCACGGCGCCCGCTACAACCGCGAGACGCTCGAGGTGAAGTTCAAGGGCAGGTCGATCGCTGACGTGCTCGACATGACGGTCGAGGACGCGGTCGAGTTCTTCAAGGCCGTCCCCCCGATCCGCGACAAGATGGCGATGCTGGCCGAGGTCGGCCTCGGTTACGTCAAGGTCGGCCAGCAGGCGACCACCCTGTCGGGCGGCGAGGCGCAGCGCGTGAAGCTCGCCAAGGAACTGTCCCGCCGCGCCACCGGCCAGACGCTCTACATCCTCGACGAGCCCACCACCGGGCTGCATTTCGAGGACGTCCGCAAACTGCTCGAAGTGCTCCACGCGCTGGTCGACCAGGGCAATACGGTCGTGGTGATCGAGCACAATCTCGATGTCATCAAGACCGCCGACTGGGTGCTCGATCTCGGGCCGGAGGGCGGCGTGAAGGGCGGCGAGATCGTCGCCCAGGGCACGCCGGAGACGGTGGCCAAGGCGAAGGGCAGCTTCACCGGCCACTATCTCAAGCCCCTGCTCGATCGCGGCCGCCAAAGCGTCGCGGCGGAATAACTCTATGTCCTCTCCCCTGTTTCCCTCTCCCGGAGGGGAGAGGGAAGGGGCCCAGGCAAAGCCTGGGAAGGGTGAGGGGGACATGATCGTAAACCAAGCCGGGCAGGAAGAGAGGGCAATGATCAGTCCATACCGACCCGAATTCGAAGCCGCCCTGCGCCTGTTCGCGCGCGCCAGCGAGGCGATGAAGGCGCGTGGCTTCGCTGCCCCGGTGCTGGTCGGCGGCGCCGCCGTGGAACTCTATTCGGCAAGCGCGATCGCCACCGGCGATTTCGATATCGTCACCGCGCGGCAGGAAGAATTCGAGGAAGAGCTCCGCGGCCTTGGTTTCATCCGCCCCGCCGGCCCCGGCACGGCAACGCGCGGCTGGATTCACCCCGATCTGCGTCTCGGTTTCGAGATTGTCTCCGCGAGCCTGCTCGACGGCATGGCGGATCGCGATCGGGTGCGGCTCTTCTCGCTCGATCCGGACGGCATTGCGGCGGTGCTGTCGCTGGAAGACATGATCGCCGATCGCGTCGGCCAATATGCCTCCGGCACCGCGCCGGAGATGCTCGAACAGGCCCGCATCCCATCCTTGGTAAGGGCAAGCGAGAGAAGGACGGATTCGTGAAACTGACCTCGAATAGGGTCGTGGAGACTGTCGGGTCACTGCTCAATCCGACAAGTGCGGTCCAGCAGATTGAGGCGGCCTTGCGGGACTGGGCTGCGAATGGGCAGATTGACTTAGCGCTTCCATGAAGATTCCGTTCTTTCCCTTGATCTGTTTTATTGGACTGGCTTGTGCTCCTCCCGATCTGTTGCACGGCGATCCCGCAAAATTGTTAATGCCTTTTTTGGGTTTATTTATGGCTGGAATATTTCCAGCCATATCTCTTACAATCGCTTCTCTTAAATCTGGAGGTTTTTCAGTCCAGCGCGTTCAGTCATTGGCTGATGAACTGTCTATTCTCCTAAAATATCTTCAGACTCTCTTCTTGATTGCGCTAATTGCGTCTCTCACGCTTGTTACGGCTGAAACCGCTCAATGGGGCAAGCATTTTCTATACGCTGAGTATACGTCTCGAATTTTTAACGCGATTCTCGGGGGGTGCTTCGGAGTTTTGGTCTCTGCGCTCCCTAAGATCAGAAAGACGTTCGCCGTGCTTTTGAGGATTAGTCGAGATATCGCAGTTGACGAAGCTTCCTCCAAAATTCGCGAGCGCGCTGCAAAAATTCCTTCAGTGATCGATCGCTTCCCAACGAAGGAGAAGTTCGGCGAGCTTTTTGAAGCAAGGCCGGTTGATAAGTGATTGAGTTACGGGAGTTGCGCGATTACCGATTACAGGGCCACGCGCAAAAAAACCTCAAATATCCCGCTTTGACCACGCCATCGACACGACTACCAACCAAATGCCCACACCCAGGAAACGACGTTGCTGATCCTCCCGCTACTGCTCCAGGTCGCAACACTGTCCCCATGCTCGGCTGTTTCAACAACGGCCCCGTCCAAGGCATGTGCGCGGATGCGCTCCTCAGCAAAGCCGGCGATTTCGAGGTCTGGTCGCTGAAACCGGCGGCCACGGCCGGGCGCCGATGCCGCCTGACCTGGCACGCGTGGTTTCCCGCCTGATCGGGGCCTATGATTCCAATGAAGCCGCTTTCCCGCGAGAACTGCTCACGGCGAATCCGACCGGCGTGTTTTGCGCGAACGACGAGGCGATGCGCACATGATTCATCTCTGGATTCTCTTCCGTCTGTCGCATAAGTAGGTGCCTGTTCTTGGGAGGGGTGGATGAGCGATAAGGAAAGATCAGGTTTGAGTTTGGAGGATATGAAGATCACCATCTTCGATCCTGTGCTCGCACATATTATTTCTGTCCGAGTCATCTACAGCTATCAGGTGCTAGAGTATTTTCGGCATCGGCCAGTGATGGAGCGACTCGCACCGGTCATCGGTCGAATCGTGAATCCGGCAGTGCTTGATTTGATCCGCGACAAGACATTGGTGCCTGCGCCAAATGCTGCAGACCTCCGGAAGAAGGTCTATATTCCGGAGGATCATCTGCGATCCTGCGTCCGCAAGCTCGTCGAATTCGAACATGGCCGGAATGACAAGGCATTTGTACGTAGCCTGACGGAATCCTGCATCAATCTGGTCGTCACACTGGTGCACTCGAAGGAATTCGGGGTGGAACTGGCGGATATCGTGTCCACGCTTCGCATCCGCCGTCGGTCGAAATAGCGGCTCATGCGATGGACGGGCCTGAGATCGCTGGCGGAAGCCCCTGCCATATATTGGGCCTTCGGATTGTGGATTCCTGTGATCGCCAGTATCCTGGTGGCACGGGCTGGGGCGCTGGTGAAGGCGTTTCCAGATCTTGCACGCCTCGATTATCCCCGGGCGATCGCAGCTGCCGTCCTTTTCGCGGTTGCCGGAACGATATGGGGAATCTTCGCGACTCTGTGCCGTATTGTTCCCGACAGGACGATCAGAGAACACAAGAGTCTCGAAGAGTATCTTGAGCGAAGGCAGAAGGCATATCTCGACCCTGACGAATGGCCCGCAGTCTATACGGAGATCGTCGTGCGTTGGCATCATGACGATCGGATCGGCCCATTGTTCGCGGTCGTCTTGACTTTCCTGCTCGCGACGATGCTCGCCCTGGTCTTGTTCGGCGCCTATCATTTGGTGCGTGCGGCCCTACCGTTACTGTTTGTGTGGTAGTTCAATTGAGGTGCCGCGTGGAAGGTACCCTAAATCCGACCGCTCCTGAAAAGACCAAAAGGCAATACACGGCAGCTATATCGCTCCGACGCGTCACACGAGCCGCTCCCTCACTTCGCCAGCATCACACTCAGGAATTAAATTACGGAATTACATGGTGTAATCGCGGGAGCGAGTCGCCCGCTGGGATTACGGTGCCACGTGCAAAAACCCCCAAATATCCTGCTTTAACTACCCCATCGACACGCCTACCAACCAAACGCCCACACCCAGGAAACGACCTTGCTGATCCTCCCGCTGCTGCTGCTCCAGGTCGCGACGCCTTCCCCCACGTTCGGCTGTTTCAACAACGGCCCGGTCGAAGGCATGTGCGCGGATGCGCTCCTCAGCAAGGCAGGCGATTTCGAGGTCTGGTCGTTGAAACCCGCGGCCACGGCCGGGGCGCCGATGCCGCCCGAGCTGACGCGCGTGGTTTCCCGCCTGATCGAGGGCTATGATTCCCATGAAGCCGCTTTCCCGCAAGAGCTGCTCACGGCGAATCCGACCGGCGTGTTTTGCGCGAACGACGAGGCGATACGCGCAGGCTGCCTGACACCAAAGCCATTGGTCGCGTGGCCCTTCACGAAATATGCGCACAACCGTCCCTATCTGATGAAGGACGGCCGCGTTCGTGTCGAATGGATGGAGTCGGGCAAGATGAAATACCTGTCCTTGATCACCTTCGACGGCACGCACATCAGTGGTATCCGGACAACGCCGGCGACGATCCCCTTCAAAAGGACCGGGTGACGGCGCACCGATTGCGGGCTCCGGTCCGCGAACCAACAGCATGGACATTCTCCCGCGCGCACTAACGCGACGACGCCTACTGGCCTGTGCTATCATGGCTCATTCCCGGCAGCGGCTGCGATCCCTTGACGCCGCGCCAACCACACGCCGCCGCACAAATGCGCGGCGCCCAGAAATTCGGGCATCGCCCCCACAAGAAAGACCCATCATGGAAGACTACCAACCCAGTGCCCCGGCCCCCGATCGCCGCATCGCGCTGCTGATCGATGCGGACAATGTCTCGCACACCAAGATCGCGCTGATCCTGGCCGAGCTCTCCAAATACGGCACCGCCAATATCCGCCGCGCCTATGGCGACTGGGGCAGCGCCGGCCTGAAGGGCTGGAAGGAGAAGCTGCACGCCTTCGCCATCCGCCCGATCCAGCAGTTCAGCTATTCCGCCGGCAAGAACGCGACGGACATCGCCCTCGTCATCGACGCGATGGAACTGCTCTACACCCAGAAACTCGACGGCTTCTGCATCGCCTCCAGCGACGCGGATTTCACGCCGCTGGTGATGCAGCTCAAGGCGAACGGCCATGACGTCTATGGTTTTGGCGAGCGCAAGACGCCGGATCCGTTCGTCAACGCCTGCACGACCTTCCTCTATCTCGACAGCCTCGAAGATCCCGCCCTGCCGCCGCCCGCCGCGCCGCCGGCCGAAAAGCGCAAGGATGGCAAGGCCGCCGGCACCGGCGCGAAGGCCAAAACTAAGGCAGAGGCGCCGCCCAAGACGCCGGGCAAGGTCCTCGCCCAGGATGCGGCCCTCGTCACCATCCTGCGCGGCGCGGTGGAGGCGGCTGCGTGGGACGATGGCTGGGCATCGATGCCGGCGGCGGGCAGCGCGGCGAAGCGCCAGGCCTCGATCGATCCCCGCAACTATGGCGTGCGCAATTTCCCCGCCCTGTTCGAGGCGATCGGCCTGTTCGACATCTACAAGAACGAGAACGGCCACAGCTTCGTCGCCGACAAGCGCAACAAGGACAAGGCCGCGCGCCCCTCCCGCTGAGCCGGGGCGGGACTACGCTGCCGGACCGCGGCGGGGTTTGCGAGCGCGCATCTGCCGGGTGCGGGCGGGAAGGGCCGGATGTGACGCCACGCGGAAGGGCGCCGCTTCCGGTGCCGATGCCCCGCAGCCTTGATTCAATCCCGCCCGCGCCCCGGCTACCGTTCCGCCATGGCTATGCTTCCCACGCTCCCGCTCTGGCCCGCCTTCGCAGCGACGCTGCCGCTGCTCTGCGCGGCACTGCGCCTCGCCCTGCGCCCCATCCCGGCCGAGACGATCCCGGCCATCCACGCCCGTGACCGCGCGCGACCCATTCCCTGCTCCGGCCGGCCCAATTCCCTGTTCCGCACCGGTGATTTCCCTGTTCCGGCGGAACAGGGAAATCACCGACAACACGCTGAGATCACGCCGGAAAATGACGCCAAAACAGCCGAAAAGCCGTCGAAAAAAAGAAAAATTCCCTGTTCCGGCCCCGAAAACAGGGAAATTCCGCGCCCCGCCGGTCCCACCACCGCCGATCCCGAGCCCGCCGATCCGGAGCCCGCACACCCCGCCGCACCCCGCTATCGCCCCGCCTGCGCCACCCAGGCCGGCAAGCTCGCCGGCTTCGGCCTCGAGGATGGCGATATCGCCGATTTCCTCGAGATCGATCTTCCCACGCTGCACCGCTGGCGCAAGTGCCACCCGGATTTCGCCGCCGCCCTCGCGCGCGGCCGGTGCCGCGCCGCCGAGCGGGTGGAGGACGCGCTGTACAGCCGGGCGATCGGTTTCGATCGCATGGTCACGAAGGTCTTCGCTCCGGCCGGGTCGGAGGAGCCGGTCGTGGTGCGCTATCGCGAGCATGTGCTGGCCGACGTCGCCGCCGCGATCTTCTGGCTCCGCCACCGCCGGCCCGAAAAATGGGGCGGACTCGGCCGGCGCGAACCCCGCCGGCGGGGCGGGGCGGCGTCGGGCCGCCGGCAACCGGTTGGCACGGGCGGGCAGGGCACGGCAGCGGCCCCGCCGCGCGCGCCCGGCCCGCCACTCAGTCCGCCACTCAGTCCGCCACTCAGTCCGCCACTCAGTCCGCCGCCCAGCCCGCCGCCGCGCCCGGCGCCCGTCTCAAAACTGCCCGCCGACGCTGAAGGTGAACAGCTTGGTGTCGTCGCCGGCCTGTTTCAGCAGCGCCTTGGCCAGGTCGAAGCGGAGCGGGCCGAAGGGCGAATTCCAGTTCACGCCGATGCCGATCGAGACGCGCGGGCTGGCGCTGTTGCCCGAATAGGTCTCGCGATAGGCGCCGAGCGAATAGGTATAGGGCGTGCCGGTGTTGGTCGTTGTGCTGTTTCCGTCCGCATCGAGATACAGCAGGTTGCCGGCGCTGTTGGTATATTGCCGCGTCCCGGCGACGCAGGCGGTGCCGGCGGCGTTCGCCGTCGCGCAGGTGTCGATCAGCGTCGGCGTCTTCAGCCCGAAGACGGCGCCGGCATCGACATAGATCGACGGCCGCAGCCCGAGTTCGCGCGCCCCCGCGCCCAGCGGGAGCTCGAGTTCCAGCCGCCCGCGATAATAGGTGTCGCCGCCGAGCGATTCCTGCGTGTTGCTGCTGTTGGTGGCGGAGAGCGTCGCGGGCACCGTGGAGGTGTCGTAATAGGTCCGCGTCACGCGCGGGCCGATGCCGCGGATGTCGAAGCCGCGCATCTCGGGCTCGCCCAGGAAGAAGCGGTCGGTCAGCCGCACGTCCTGGCCCAGTCCCATGATATGCCCGCCCTCGGCCTGCGCGTTGAGCACGAAGCCCGAATGCAGGTCCCAATATTTGGCGGCGACGATGGTCGAGCGGAGATAGCGCGTGTCGCCGCCCAGCCCGGCGAAGTCCTGGCTGATCGACAGGCGCGAGCCCGCGGTCGGGTGCAGCCGGCCGTTCAGGCTGTCATAGATCAGTGAATAGCCGATCGAGGAGGTCCAGCGGTTGCCGATCGCGTCGCACAGATATTGCCCGGCGAGCGCCGCGTCGCAGGCGCCGTTGGTGTAATAGGTGGCCTTGTCCAGCGACACCTGCTCATAGGTCAGGCCGTAGCGCGCCGTGGCGGACCAGAATTCGGTGATCGGCACGCCGGCGCGGATCTGGAATCCGGTCGAGACCTGCTTGTAGGTGGTCTCGTTCGTGTCGCCGATCGTGTTGTACGAGCGATAGTCGCGCCGGAAGATGTCGCCGCCCAGCGCGATGTTGGTGTCGAACAGATAGGGCTCGGTAAAGCCGAGGTTGACCGATTTCGAATAGGTCGAATAGCTCACGCTGGCGCGCAGCTCCTGTCCCTGGCCGCGGAAATTATGCTGCGTGATCGAGGCCTGGATGATGAACTTCTCGAGGCTCGAATAGCCGGCCGAGAGCGAGAGCTCGCCGGTCGACTTTTCCTGCATGTTCGCCTCCAGCACCATGCGGTCCGGCGAGGAGCCCGGGATCTGCTTGATCTCGAACTTCTCCTGGAAATAGCCGAGCGAGTTGATCCGGTCCTGCGAGCGCTTGAGCTGGAAGGCGTTGAATGCGTCGCCCTCGGCCAGCCGGATCTCGCGCCGGATCACCTTGTCCTTGGTCCGGGTGTTGCCGTTGATGTCGAGCCGCTCGACCAGGGTGCGCTGCTGCTGCGCGATGTGGAAGTTGATCCCCATCGTCAGCGTGTCCTTGTCGCGGTTGAATTCGGGGCTGGTCTCGGTGAAGGCATAGCCTGCCAGCCCCGCCGCCTCGTTCATGCTGTCGACCGCATCCTCGACCTGCTTGGCATTATACCAGTCGCCCGGCTTCATCGGCAGCGCCGCGGCCAGGTGCTTGCCGTCGAAATCGCGGATGTCGCTGTCGACCGTGATGCCGCCGAACTTGTAGCGCCGGCCTTCGTCCACGACATAGGTGAGGATGAAGTCCTTCCGGTCCGGGGTCAGTTCGGCCACCGCCGAGGTCACGCGGAAATCGGCATAGCCGTTGGTCAGGTAGAACTGGCGCAGCTTCTGCTGGTCATAGGCCATGCGGTCCTGGTCGTAGCTCGTGTTCGCGCTCAGCAGCGTGGTCAGGCGCGACTGCTTCGTCGCCATCCCGCCGCGCAGCTTGGCGTCGGAGAACACAGTGTTGCCGAGGATGTTGATCTGGCGGACCTTGGATTTCGGCCCTTCGCTGATCTCGAACACCACATCGACGCGGTTCTGGTCGAGCGGGATCATCTTCGGCGTCACCGAGGCGGCGAAGCGGCCCTGGCGGCGATACAGCTCGATGATCCGGCCGACATCGGCGCGCACGGCGGTACGGGTGAAGATCTGGCGCGGCGCCAGCTTCACCTCCTTGCCGATCTTCTCCTCCTTCAGCCGCTTGTTGCCCTCGAACAGCACGCGGTTGATCACCGGGTTCTCGCGCAGCCGCACCACGATCGCGCCGGTCTCGGCGCCGCTGATCGCGACCTCGGCGAACAGGTCGCTGGCATAAAGGTCCTTGATTGCCTGGTCGAGGATCTCGTTGTCATAGGCCCCGCCGACGCGCAGCCTGGTATAGGAGAGCACTGTCTCGGCCTCGACGCGCTGCGCGCCCTCGACCCGCAGCGACGTGATCCGGCGCGTGCCCGGCACGGCGGCGGCGGTGGCGGGGCCGGCGGGCGCCGGTGCCGCCTGTCCCGGGGCGGCCGGTCCGGCCTGCGCGCCCGGGGGCGGGGGCAGGCGCCCGGGGGGCTGTTGCGCGGCTGCCGCCGGGCCGGTCATGCAGAAACTCGCGAACACTGCCGGGCAGGCGCCCAAAATCGACTTCATCAAATGCATCTCCAGCGAGATGCGGGGCTAGGCGGCGCGTGTTGCCGCCGGATGTTCGCTTTGTAACCGGCACGGTGCGGTGGCGCGCGCGGGGCGGCACGGTGTTTCAGTCACGGCAAAATGCTGACATCCGGCGGGCACATGGCGCGCGCAACCGGCCGGTACGAGCAACCCCCGTTCCTCGCCCGAAAGGTCTGCCATGCATGTTTCCATCAAGAACCCGCTCGCGCCCGAGCAGCGCGTCGCCCAGCAGCCGGCGTTCATCGACAACCCCTTCGCGCCCGAGATCTTCGCCACCGGCTTTTCCGGCTTCGCCAACCATAACGGCGTCATCGTGCTGACCGTGGAAAGCGCGCGCTGCGATCATGGCCGGCAGGAGCCGGTGATGGAGCGGGTCGTGGTCGGCCGCCTCGCGCTCACCCCCCAGGCGGCGGTCAGCCTCGTCTCGGGCCTCAACCAGTTCCTTGAGCAGCAGGGCCTCAGCCCGTCCCGCATCCTGGCGAACGGCTCCACCTTCCAATAGCCGCTGCCGCCTCGCCCGGGTGGCGCCGGGCACCGCTCACACCAGCGCCATCGCCTTGCCGGTCGGCTGCGAGACATAGCCGTGCAGCACGCGCAGCACGCGCGCCAGCCGCTCGCGGTCGCCCGGCCCGCCCAGCGACACGCGCACGGCCTGCCCGCCGCCGCTGCCCACTGCGAAGCGCGCCGCCGCGATCACCGAGAGCCCGTGGAGCTGCATCGCGCTCACCAGGTCGTCGGCGGCGCGCTGGTCGGGCAGGGGCAGCCACAGATGATAGCCCTCCGCCGATCGCTGCCGCGCCACGTCGCCCAGCAGGTTGTCCGCCAGCTCCTGCCGCCACGCGATCTCCGCGCGCATCGCCGTCACCAGCCGCTCGAACGTCCCGTCGGCGAGCCACCGCGTCGCCATCGCGGCGTTGAGCGGCGGCGCCATGATCGCGGTCTCGTGCATGTCCGCGGCCAGGCGCAGCGCGCCGGCCACGCTCGGCGCGCGGACATAGGCGACGCGCAGCGCCGGCGTGATGATCTTGGACAGGCTCGCCACATACCAGCTGCGCTCCGGCGCGAAGGCGGCGATCGGCCGGATCGGCACGTGCGCGAGCAGCCCATAGGCATCGTCCTCGATCACCTGCAGGTCGTGCCGCCGCGCGGCCAGCGCGATCGCTTCGCGGTCGCCTTCGCGCAGCGTCACGGTGGTCGGGTTGTCGTTGGTCGGCACCACGTACAGCGCCTGCACGCTGCCGCTGCCGCCGCATGCCGCCTCGATCGCCGCGGCGTCGAGCCTCGGCAGGGGCAGCAGGATCAGCCCCAGCCGTTCGGCCAGCGCGCGAAAGCCGGGAT
>CAISGR010000130.1 GCA_903884945.1 uncultured bacterium | reverse complement strand
TAGAACGGTAATCCGGGAAAGACCAGAGCGCATCTCTGGTTTCGACTCGATGAACCGGAGTATGCCCATGTCGTCTTCCACGATACGCGAACAGACCGCCGCGCCGCACGAGTTTCCCGTCGTACCCGACGATCACTGGGTCGAACGGCTGCACGACGGAAGCTATGTGCTTATTCGTCAATTGCGCCAGGAAGATCGCGCGCGCGAGATCGAATTCATCCGTCGGCTCTCGCCCGAGTCGCGCAGGGCGCGCTTTCTCAGCGAGTTTCGCGACCCTAGCCCGGCACTTGTCGATCAGATGATGACCGTCGACGGCGATCGATCGGCCGCGTTTGTCGCGTTGGTGCATGACGACGGCACGCTGCGCGAAATCGGTATCAGCCGCTACGGCGCCACGTCCGAACCGGACACCGGCGAATGCGCGATCAGCGTTGCCGACGACTGGCAGCGTCGCGGCCTGGGAACGATTCTGATGCGTCGGGCGATGGGCATGGCGCTGCGCCATGGATATCGCAGGATGATTTCCCTCGATGCCGCGTCGAACGACGCCATGCACCACTTCACCCATCGGCTCGGCTTTTCGCGATGCACCGACCCCGACGACGGCACGCAGGTGATTCACTCGATCGACCTCGTCGGAGCCTGATGCCATGAGCTTTCCGCGATCGCCTCGGCATCGGCTTCCTGCGGGCTCGCCCTGCCGTGCCCACGTTCCGGCATGGACGGACGTGCTGGCCCTGGTCACCGACTGTGAGCCATGGAGCCGGGCGGTAACGGTCGGTGCCCATCTCGCCGCCGGTCAGGCGTTGATTGGGGAGACACAGGACAACAACGCGAGCCTGCTGGTGATCGATGCCCACAGCCACTCGCGCATGCGCAAGCGCATTGACGGCGAGGCCACGCGGCATGTCTTGGCCCGCTCCGCGCTGCCGATCTTTTTGCGGCACTGAATGCCTGCGCCGGTCTCGATTCGAACGGACGACCGCCGATAACGCGCCGCGCGATTGAACCGCCTCGATCGTCTAACGATTTTCCCCAAAGGAGTACACCGATGTTTTCCCGAATCCTTATCGCCACCGATGGTTCAGAGGTTTCTCTTCGCGCCGCAAAAGTGGCGATCGATCTGGCCAAGCGACTCGGTATCGGCGTGTATGCCTTTCATGTCGCCGCGCCGTACGAAGATGCCATTTTCGTCACGGACATCTATGTCGATCAGGACTTTTACAGCAGTCAGACCATCGCCTATGCGACGCGAAGCCTGTCGGATATTGTCAAACTCGCGGAAGAAGCCGGCGTGCCCTGCGCATCCAGCTACCGACTCGAAAAACGGACCCACACCGCCATTTTGGCCACCGCCGAGGCCGAACACTGTGACCTCATCGTGATGGGCTCGCATGGCAAGCGCGGGCTTGATCGGCTGCTGCTGGGCAGCGAAACGCAGAAGGTGATTCTCAACACGCCATTGCCCGTGATGGTCTGTCGCTAACTGATCGACACCACATTCGTTCCCGCGGGTAGGCGGACGGAAGATGCCGAACAAACTTGTCGTGCTATGTGCAGGAAACCGGCGAAGCCTTCCACGTCCTTGTTCGAGACTATGCCAGACATCACCATCCGGCCGATCGATCGATAATCGCCGCGGCCCTCTGGATCGATGCGTCAAGGCGCATCGATCTGCCGATCGTAGGTAGCCGCTTTAACGCGTAATCCGTGGCAACCTCTCGACCGCTTGCTTGCGACCGCGAGGCCACCACGCCCACTCAACTCAGCTCATCCGGCAACTCGGTATCCGTGGGCAAGCGAGCGGCTTCGTCGCTTGCATGCACTTCGTACCAGATGCCGTTGAGTACGGCGAATGCGCAGGCCAGTCCGAGGCCGAGAATCCAGGCGAAATACCACATGAGACCTATCTCCTAATAACCGGTGTGAGAGCGGCGAATGTGTTCCAGCGTGACGCGCCCGCGCAGCACGCGGTAAACCCAGCCGGTGTAGAGCAGGATGATCGGCATGAAGACCGCGGTCGCGCCCAGCATCAGCCCCAGCGTGCCTCGGCTGGACGAGGCATCCCAGACGGTCAGGCTCGATCGTGGATCCAGACTGGACGGCATCAGGAAGGGAAACAGCGCGAAGCCCGCCGTGAAAATGGTGCCGGCCTGGACCACCGAGGTGGCGATGAATGCCGCGCCCGCGAGCCGTAAAC
>CAISGR010000129.1 GCA_903884945.1 uncultured bacterium | reverse complement strand
CCTGTGAGGGGGAACGCGATGACGGCGGGAATAGAGACCTACGCCTTCTTCCTGGTGCCCGGATTCTCGGCGATGGCCTTTTTCTCGGCGACGGAGCCGCTACGCGTCGCCAACCGCCTTTCGCCCGAGCCTGTGTTCGCGTGGCGCCTGTTCTCGCGCGACGGTGGCGCGGTCGAGGCGTCGAACGGCATGCGAATCATGGTCGACGGACCACTCGATGAGACAGTCCCCAATCTGACGATCTGCGCCGGCTTCGATCCCAAGCGCGGCGAGTGGCCGGGGCTGCTGGCCGCGTTGCGCCGCATGGCGCGGCGTGGTGCGACCCTGGGCGCGATGGATACGGGCGTCTATGCGCTGGCCCGGGCCGGCCTGATCGGCGACCGCAAGGTCACGCTGCACTGGGAGGCCGTGCCGGCGTTTCGCGAGGAATTTCCGGAAGTCCGCGTCTCCGACGAGCTGTTCGAATTCCATGACCGGCTCTTTACCTGCGCCGGCGGGACCGCCGCGCTCGACATGATGCTGGACATGATCGGACGGCACCATGGCGCGGCCCTGGCGGCGGCGGTTTCCGAGCAGTTCATCCACGACCGAATCCGCAGCCCCAGCGACCGCCAGCGCCTCGCCCTGGCAATGCGGCTGGGCACGCGCGATTCACGGATTCTCGAGATCGTCGGCCAGATGGAGCGCCATATCGAACAGCCGCTGGAGCTCGCTGCACTGGCCCGCAGCACCGCGATCACGCGACGACAGATGGAGCGGCTGTTCGCGAGCCAACTCGCCGTCGGCCCCGCCGGCTATTATCGCGGGCTGCGGCTGGAGCGGGCGCGCACCCTGATCTGCAATACCGATGTCCCGCTGATCGAAGTGGCGATGGCCACCGGCTTCACCTCCGAGAGCTCGCTTTCCCGTGCCTATCGCCAGCGGTTCAGGTTGCCGCCGAGCGCTGACCGCGCGGCGATGTCGCATGCGTTCAAGCACGCCCCTGCCGGATGAGGCAGACATGATGCGCAGGAGAAGCCGGGCTTCCTGAGCGGCGTGAAGGAAATGATATGCAACTCGTCGAAAGCCGCTCGATCGACTATGTGCCGCTGGCGGAACGGCACGGCAAAGTCTGGCACTTGTGGCCCATCTGGTTCACAGGCGACGCGCATCTGGCGACGCTGGCCACCGGCGCCCTGTCGATCCCGCTGGGCCTGCCCTTCGCCTGGGCGGCCCTTGCGATCCTGGCGGGCGGCGCGCTCGGCACTTTCTTCATGGCGTTCCATTCCAGCCAAGGGCCGGAGCTCGGCCTGCCGCAGATGATCCAGTCGCGCCCGCAGTTCGGCTATCGCGGCGCCCTGCTCGTCTGGTTCGTCGCGCTTGTCACCTATATCGGCTACAATGCGTTCAATCAGGTGCTGATCGGGGCCACGATGCAGCACCTGATCGGGGCGAGCCCGATCCCGACAATCATTCTCTTCACGCTATTGGCGCTGGCGCTGGCGGTGTGTGGCTATGACTGGATTCATCGTGCGCAGCGCGTGCTGGCGGCCGTGATGATCGCGGCGCTCACCCTGTTCACGCTCGGCGCGATGATGCTTGTGGACAAAAGGCTGTTCACCGACTTTTCGAATTTCAGGGCAATCCCCTTCCTGATCCAGTTCTTTGCCGCGGCCGCCTATCAGCTGAGCTGGTCGATCTATGTCTCCGACTATTCCCGCTATCTGCCCAGGAACGTGGGCGTACGCGCTTCCTTCCTGTGGACCTTCATGGGGGCATTCATCGGCGGCGCCTGGATGATGCTGGTCGGCGCGCTCGCCGCCGCCCTGTTTCCCGCGCTCGACATCATTGCGGCGGTACGTGCCGCCGGCGACCAGATGGGGCCGCATTGCGGCACCGCACTGCTCGTCGTCGCATCCTTCGCGATGCTGACGGCGACCAGCCTCAATCTCTACGGCGCGTCCCTGACATTGCTGAGCATCGTCGACAGCTTTCGCAGGATCGCCGATCTGAAGGCGGCCCGACTGATCGCGCTGGGCCTCGTCGCGGTCGCCAGCACCTCGCTCGCGGCCGCCTCCAGCGCCGATCTGCGCACCGAGTTCGAACATCTGCTCGCGATTTTGATCTATCTGTTCACGCCCTGGACGGCGATCAACCTGGTGGACTTCTTCCTCGTGCGCCGCGGCCATTATTCCATTCGGGAGATCTTCAACCCCGATGGCATCTATGGCCGCTGGAACTGGCGTGGGCTCAGCGCCTATGCGATCGGCTTCGCGGCGATGGTGCCCTTCTTCTCGACCGGCTTCTATCGCGGCCCGATCGCCGATCTGCTCGGGGGCGCGGATATCTCGATGCTGATCGGGCTGCCGGTCTCCGCCCTTGCCTATCTCTGGGCGTGCCGGTCGCTCGACCTGGTCGCGGAGCGGCGCATTGTCGACATCGCCGATCGCGGCCTGGATGGCGAACCGGCCGGCGGCGCTGCCCCGCCCGGACCATCCGACATGCCCCACTTGGCCTGGAGCCCGACCGCATGAAAGCTTTCCTGCCCGCCATATCCGCCGCGATCGTCATCGCCATGAGCGCGCCGGCGCTCGCCGCGTCCACCGTGGCAAAGGCGCCGGTGTTCCAAACGCGCTTCGATGATGTCGGGCCGGCGGTGCAGACGCTTGGGGGCCCGCATGGACGCGCCATCCACTATATCGATACCGGCGAGGCCGGCTGGCGCCCGGTGCTGTTCATCGGCGGGACCGGGACCAGCGCCCGCGCCTTTCTGATGACCGAATATCTCCAGACGCTCAGGCGGCAACTCCATCTGCGCTTCATCAGCGTCGAACGGAACGGCTTCGGCGACACCGTCTATGACCCGAACTGGAGCTATGCCGATTATGCGGACGAGGTCGCGGCAGTGCTCGACCGGCTCGCGCTGCCGCGCTTCGCCATGATCGCGATCTCCGGGGGCGGCCCCTATGCAGCCCATATCGCCGCGCAAATGCCCGAGCGGCTGTTGTCGATCCACATGATGGCGGCGCTGGCCGAGACTCGCAATTCGGCGATGGATTGTTCAGTCCCGATCGAGACACTGGCCGCAGGCGCCTCGGCCGTCGCCAACCCGCAAGCCTGGTGGCACATGCCGGATTCCAGCCCGACGAAACGCATCCCCGGCTTCGCCGATCGCAGCTATGACGAAGGCGCACGCGCCTTCTTCATCCGCGGCCAGAAGGGCGATCCGACGCCCGAGGCAGCGGAAATGAAGCGCTATTGCGCGGCGCTTCCCGATGTCTCCAAGGCAAAGGCCCCGTTGTTCACCTATTATGGCGCCGCCGACCCGCTCGTCGTGCCGGCCAACGGGGCCTGGTGGCGCGCGCACTTTGGTGGCCCCAATACCGAGCGCGCCTATCCGGGCGAGGGCCATGACACGCAATACCGCCACTGGGACCAGGCGCTGCTGGACATGGCCGGCTTCGGGGACCGGGTGCTGGTCTGCACCGATGGAACCGCACATCTCGCCAAGCCTGGCGACGTGGCTGCCCTCCAGGCGAGAGGGGCAACGCTGGGCATATGCGCATGGCGCTAGCGCCCCCGTCGCGACGCCGGCCCAGGCCGACCCTGACTGTCAAGGCGCGGCGATTCCCGCTCCTCGAGGCCATGTTCCGTCGCGGACATCCCGCGGCCATTTTCGCGGCCGACCGTTCGCCTTGGCGCGGCCTGGCAAAGCGCCAGTCACCGCCGGTAATGCCAAAGCTGCCGTGCTGAACGGGAGCGCCTGAAGGATCGCTTTTACGCCCAAAGACACCAGCTCGGCCATTTCAGCGCCAGAAATGTTACAAAACTCCACAAACAATGAAATGAAATTTCTACATTGACAAATACTCTATTTCAAACTTTTCACAATTGTATCAAATCTATTAATTTATCTGAACTAAGAAATATTGCATACTATGCAATAAACCGTGACGCCTCGAGCACAGGATCTCCCCATTATTCCGCGTGATGACTTTATGAATTGATATCACAGGCAAGTTGAAGGCACCCAAAGCGGCATGCCGAAGATCCGACATCGGGATCTTCCGCCACAACCGCTTTCAGGAGCTCTCAATGCGGACCCATCTCATAACAAGATTTCTATCGACCACGCTGCTGGTTGGCATGGCGTCAGGGGCCGAGGCACAGACCATCGCGGAGGGCACCGAGAATGCCCCGACGGAAATCGTCGTCACCGGCTCGCGCATCGCACGGCCCGACCTGGAACAGGCGTCTCCCGTCTCAGTCATCTCGAGCCGGGACTTCGCCTTGTCCGGGCAGACCAATGTGGAGAATGTGCTCAAGGACCTGCCGCAACTCGTACCCAGCCTGTCGGGCGCATCGAACAATCCCGGCGGCGGCGTTTCGACCGCTGACCTTCGTGGCCTGGGCGCCAGCCGGACGCTCGTCCTGGTGAACAACCGCCGCTACATATCCTATGATTCCCTGCAGATCGTCGATCTCAACACCATCCCGGCCGGCCTGATCGAGCGGGCCGAGATCGTCACCGGCGGCCGCTCCGCCGTCTATGGCTCCGATGCGATCGCAGGCGTCGTCAACTTCGTGCTCAAGCAGGATTTCTCCGGCGTAGAGGGCAACGCCAACTACCGCGTCAACGAGGCCGGCGACGGAGGCACGTCCGACGTAAACCTGCTCATCGGGCATAATTTTGACGGCGGGCGCGGCAATGTGACGCTGTATGTCGACTATACCAACCGCGACAGCGTGCTGCAGAGCGACCGCGCCTATTCGAAGCAGGCGCTGGTCGACGATGGATCAGGCAATCTGATCGCGGGCGGATCGGGCTCGATCGAGGGCACGCGCTTCGCGATCGGCGGCGTCAATCGCAAGTTCGGCACCGACGGGAGCTATTCGGCATACAACTCGCTGACCGATGCCTACAATTATGCGCCGTACAATTATCTGCAGGTCCCCCAGCAGCGCCTGCTGACGAGCGGCCAGGCGCATTACCAGGTCAGCGAGCACCTGAATTTCTATGCCGAAGGCCAATATATCCACAACAAGGTGAAGAACCAGCTTGCCCCGACGCCGTTCACCGGTTCGGTCCAGCTGGACGTGGATTCTTCCTTCCTCTCGCCTGCGTCGCAGGCGTTGCTGAGCAGCTACGATACGGACGGCGACGGCTATGTCACCTCGACCATCTATCGTCGCCTGACCGAGGTCGGGAATCGCATTTCAAGCGACGACAACACGGCCTATCGCGGCGTCCTCGGCCTCAACGGCGAGATCAGCGGCAGCTGGAAATATGACGCATATTTCAGCTATGCCCATACGCGTCAGGTGGAAACGCAGACCGGCAATGTGTCGCGCGCGCGCGTGCTCCAGGCGCTGCACACCACCTATGATTCCTCCGGCAACCTGGTCTGTTCGGACACGAGCAACGGATGCGTGCCGCTCAACATCTTCGGTGCGGATAATATCAGCGACGCCGCGGCAAAGTTCATCGCGATCACGACCCGCAACGTGAGCGAGATCACCGAGAAGGTCGCCAGCGCCTCGATCACCAATCCGGAACTGTTCGACCTGGGTGCGGGCCCGGCGGGCATCGCGCTGGGCGCCGAATATCGTGACGAATATGGCAGCTACAACCCCGACGCGGCGCTGTCCTCCGGCGACGTGGTTGGCTTCAATGCCGGCGAGGGCCTGTCCGGCGGATATAATGTGAAGGAATTGTACGGCGAAATCGACGTACCGTTGCTCGCGGACAAGCCGTTCATCCACAGCCTGACCGCGAATGGTGCCTATCGCTACTCCTATTATTCGACGGCGGCGAAATCGGTGAGCACCTATTCCGGCGGGCTCGTCTGGGCACCGGTCCCCGACATCAGCCTGCGCGGCCAATATTCCCGCGCCGTCCGCGCGCCGACCGTTTCCAATCTCTACAGCGGCTCGTCGCAGGATTTCCCTACGGCAACCGATCCCTGCACCCTCGCGGTGGCGGCGACCAACGCCAACCTGGCGGCAAGCTGCGTCGCGACCGGGGTTCCGACGTCGGCGCTGGGCACTGCCTATGATGGCGGCAGCACTCAGATCGAAACGGTGAACGGCGGCAACCCCAACCTGCGGGAGGAAACCGCCGACACCTATACGCTGGGCGTCGTGTTGCAGCCGCGCTTCCTGAAGCGCTTCACGCTGACCGTGGACTATTACCGGATCAAGATCGCCAATTACATTGCCAACCCCGGCACCAGCAACATCATCCGGGCCTGCTATGGCGACGTCTCCAACGGCTACACGCCCTATGACAGTTCCTATTGCGCATTGCTGCCGCGCGACGCGAACAGCTATGCGATCACCGGCGCGTCGAACGTGCTCGCCAACACCGGCGGCGTGAAGACGCGCGGCATCGATTTCGAGGCCCGCTATTCGGTGCCGCTCGCCTTCGGCGCATTCGGCCACAGCGACAGCGCCCTCTCCTTCCGGCTGAGCGGCACGCGGCTGATCAATTTCGATCTCAATCCGGTCGCGGCCATCCCCGGCCTGACCGTCAACTGTGCGGGCAAGTTCGGCGTTACCTGCGGCAATCCCTACGCCAAATGGCGTCTTTCGGCGCGCGCGACCTGGGCTGCGGGGCCGCTGACCCTGTCGCTGGCCTATCGCTACCTCTCGCCGGTCGACGACGATGACCCGACGACCGACTATTCGGTCGAGCATATCAAGGCTTTTCACTATTTCGACATGACCGCCGCGATCGACGTGACGAAGCGCTTCACCTGGACGCTCGGCGTCAACAACCTGTTCGACCGGCAGCCGCCGATCCTGGGCGACAACCAGGAGCAGGCGAATACCTATCCGTCCACCTATGATCCTTATGGCCGGGCGTTCTTCACCGGCGTGAAGGTGAAGTTCTGATCCGGGACGGGAGAGCGGCATGCCGCTGCTCTCCCGTCACACCCAGCGAATCTCGGGCATGAAGAGGTAGCCGCGCCCGCGGATGGTCCGAATGATCTCGTCGTCGCACCGACCAAGCTTTCGTCGCAGGCGGCTGACCAGCACATCGATGGTCCGCTCATTTTCCGGACTATCGCCGTAAATGAGGTCGAGCAGGGTCCGCCGGGGAATGATCTGCCCGGGATGGCGAAGGAAGATTCCGAGCATGGTGAACTCGGTTCGCGTCAGGCGGACTGCGCCGGCATCGGCATAAAGAAGCTGGCGGTCGCGAAGACTGACCCTCCAGGCACCGAAAAGGGCATGCTCGGTCGTGGTTCCCGTTTCCCTCGGTGCCGGTGGCGACACCGCCCGCCATTCGCGGGGCAAGGGATCGTACGGCTGATCGTGGCCCGACAGCGGGAGCCGGCGGCGCAGCACTGCCCTGATCCTCGCGAGTAGCTCGCGATTGTGCAGATCCTTGCCGACATAGTCGTCGGCGCCGAGTTCGAGCCCGATAATGCGATCGATCGCATCGGTGCCATCGCCGATGACGATGATGGCCGGCCGGTCGCCCCGTAGGGAGAAATGCCGGAGAAGCGCCCAATCGATCATGCCGGCAATGGCGGCATCGATGATCACCAGTTCACCCTCGCCATGGCCCACATCGAGGATTCGCGGATCCCCCGCCGCCATGGCCTGCATCGCAAGCCCGTGCTGTCGGAGAAATTCCCGTAGATTGCCGATGATCGCGGCGTCTTCCGACAGGATCGTGACCTGCTGGCGGTCGCATTCGACCGGGTCGTTTGTATCCTCGCCGCTTGTCCTATTTTCCTCGAAGTCGGGAAAGGAACCATCCACGGCAACACTCGCAACAACGCGCTGTCAGGGTATCCGACACGCTCGGACAAGAGGCGATGCGCCGTTCGTGTTGCTCGTATATTGCAGATCAATGACCGGGTCGGCGCAGGGGGTACGGCACGCGGACCGGCCGACGGCTATACCGGTGCCAGCATCGCGCGCCGTTCGATCCAACATTGCAGCGCCGCAATATCCGGCACATCGACACCCCCGTAACGCCGCCGCGCCAGGCCAGCCGCCTCCAGCGCGGCCAGAGCGGTGCCGATCGCGACACGCGACACGCCAAGCCTAGCGCCGAGTTCCTCCTGCGTCGCCTCGACGCGCCCCGCACGGGCCATCCCCAGCAGCAGCTTCGCCAGCTGGACCTTGAGCGGCAGGCGCCGGAGATCATCGGCGAATTCGAGCATCGCGTAGAGGCGGCGTGCCATCATCCCAAGCATCGCCCGGGTCAATGCGGGATTGACCGCCGCGAAGCGCTCGTACGCGGCGGGCGAGACATGATCGATCACGGTCGCCCCCATCGCGACCGCGTCATGCGTACGGGGGAGATTGCCGAACAGGGTCATCTCTCCGAAGCAATGGCCGGGGCCGAGGACCGACGTCATCACGAAGGAGCCGTCCAGCCCCGGATTGCCAATCTGCACGCCGCCTTCCCGCACGATCGACAGGCCCGGGCTGGCATCGCCGCGCGCCTGCACGAGCGCGCCATCAGCATAAGCCACGGACGTGCCGACCGACCGGAGCCCCGCAAGCAGCGCCGGCGGCACCAGCGCGGCGAGGCTCGGCGAGTCGAGAAGAGCGAGGTCGGCCATGCGCTCCAATTGTAAAGAACTTGTCATTCTTATGCGAACGGACCGGCTATGGCAAAGACGGAGGCGCCTGGCGCCGGAATGGCCGGGAGTACGCCATGAAGCTCGAAGTGATCGCGATCTTCGCCATCTACGCCTGCTTCGCACTGGCCGAAGCGATCTCGACCGGCTTCTTCCGCAAGGCAGGCGCCACGCGGCAGGATGCGGTGGTCGAGTTGCTCGGCACGACGATCCTGCTGGTCGTCACGCAGCCGCTGGCGCTGGCGGGCGGAATCTTCCTCGCCCGGCTCGCCGCACCGGGTGCTGAAGGGGCGCTGGCGGGATGGCCGATCCTCGCGCAGCTCGCACTGCTGCTGCTCTGCGACGACATGATGCAATATTGGTGGCACCGGCTCTCGCACACCGTGCCCTGGCTCTACAATCTCCACCGGCCGCACCACAATGCCGAGTATATGTCGGTGCGGATCGTCTATCGGAACAACATCTTCTATTATCTGCTGATGCCCTCGCTGTGGCTGTCAGGCGCGCTGGTCTATCTCGGGCTCGGCTGGGTCTATGCGGGCTATGTCGTGGTCAAGATGGCGGTGATCATCGCTGCGCATTCCGATCGGCGCTGGGATGCGCCGCTCTACCGCATGCGTTGGCTGTCGCCGCTGATGTGGCTGGTCGAGCGGACGATCTCCACCCCGGCGACGCACGCAGCGCACCACGGCAAGCATGCCCATGACGGGATTACCCACTACAAGGGCAATTTCGGCAACCTGCTGTTCTTCTGGGACGTCCTGTTCGGCACGGCGAAGATCACACGGCGCTATCCGGAGAAGATCGGGGTGGAAAACCTGCCGCCGACGACGGCCGCCGCGCAGTTGCTGTGGCCGCTGGTGCCCGCGCCTCGCGTCGAGCCAGCAGCGAACGGGCCGCTTTCGCAACTTCCCAAAGCTACTCACTAGCCCGTTCCGCCCGGCCCCGCTAAAGCCCGCGGGCATGAGCCAGATCACCCCCGAGGTCGTCGCCCAGCACGGGCTTTCCGTCGAAGAATATGAGCGCGTGCTGCACGCCATGGGGCGCGAGCCCAACCTGACCGAGCTCGGCATCTTCTCGGTGATGTGGTCGGAGCATTGCTCCTACAAATCCAGCCGTATCCACCTGAAAAAGCTGCCGACGACCGGCCCACAGGTGATTTGCGGCCCCGGCGAGAACGCCGGCGTAATCGATATCGGCGACGGCCAGGCGGCGATCTTCAAGATGGAGAGCCACAACCACCCGTCCTACATCGAACCCTATCAGGGTGCGGCGACCGGAGTCGGCGGTATCCTGCGCGACGTGTTCACCATGGGCGCGCGGCCGGTCGCCAACATGAACGCGTTGCGCTTCGGCCGGCCCGACCATCCCAAGATGCGGCACCTGATCGCCGGTGTCGTCCATGGTATCGGCGGCTACGGCAATTGCGTCGGCGTGCCGACGGTCGGCGGCGAGGTGAACTTCCACCGCGCCTATGACGGCAATATCCTGGTCAACGCGATGACGGTGGGCGTCGCCGAGACGAACAAGATCTTCTATTCGGCCGCCTCCGGGGTCGGCAATTCGATCGTCTATGTCGGATCCAAGACCGGGCGCGACGGCATTCACGGCGCCACCATGGCTTCGGCCGATTTCTCCGAGGATTCGGAGGAGAAGCGCCCGACCGTGCAGGTCGGCGATCCCTTCACCGAGAAATTGCTGATCGAGGCCTGCCTCGAACTGATGGCGTCAGATGCAATCGTTGCGATCCAGGACATGGGCGCGGCGGGGCTGACCTCCTCCTCGGTCGAGATGGCGTCGAAGGGCGGCGTGGGCATCGAACTGGTGATGGACGCGGTCCCGCAGCGCGAAACCGGCATGACGCCCTACGAGATGATGCTGAGCGAGAGCCAGGAGCGGATGCTCATGGTGCTCAAGCCCGGCCGCGAGGACTTCGCGGAAGCGATCTTCCGGAAATGGGAACTGGATTTCGCGGTGATCGGCCATGTCACCGATACCGGCCGGATGGTGCTGAAATGGCAGGGCGAGACCGTCGCCGACATTCCGCTCGGCCCGCTCGCCGACGAGGCTCCCGCCTATGATCGGCCCTGGGTGAAAACGCCGCCCCCCGCCCCGCTGAGCGACGTGCCGGAATGCACCGACATCGCCGCCGACCTGCTCACGCTCATGGGCTCGCCCGATATTGCCAGCCGCCGGTGGATCTGGGAGCAATATGACCATATGGTCGGTGCCGACACGGTGCAGCGCCCCGGCGGAGATGCTGCGGTGGTGCGCGTGCATGGCACCCGGAAGGGTTTGGCAATCACGACCGATTGCACGCCGCGCTATTGCTATGCGGACCCCTATGAGGGTGGGAAGCAGGCCATTGCCGAGGCCTATCGCAATCTGAGTGCCGTCGGCGCCAAGCCGCTTGCCACCACCGACTGCATGAACTTCGGCAACCCGCAGCGGCCCGAGATCATGGGCCAGTTCGTCGGTTGCATCGAGGGCATGGCCGAGGCGTGCGCCGCGCTCGACTTCCCGATCGTGAGCGGCAACGTGTCGCTCTACAACGAAACCAAGAACGACGACGGCACCGGTTCCGCAATCCTGCCCACGCCCGCGATCGGCGGGGTCGGCCTGCTGGACGACTGGAGCAAATCAGCGACGATCGCCTTCAAGGGAACCGGCGACGTGATCGTGCTGATCGGCAGCCGCTCCGGCCATCTCGGCCAGTCGCTGTGGCTGCGCGAGGTACATGGCCGCGAGGAAGGCCCACCGCCGCCAGTCGACCTCGACGCCGAGCGCAAGACCGGTGAATTCGTGCGCGCAGCAATTGCCGCGGGTGCGCTGACCGCAGTGCATGACGTCTCCGATGGCGGCGTGGCGGTGACGCTCGCGGAGATGGCGCTCGCGGGCAATATCGGGGCGATCCTCCACGCGCCCCTGCCCTGCGGCGTGGCCTGCTCGCTGTTCGGCGAGGACCAGGGCCTGTATGTCGCGACAGTGGCCGATCATGCGCTGCTCGACACGCTCGCCGGCGCGGGCGCGGCAGGGATCGAGATGGAGCGGATCGGGCGCACGATCGCCGGCCGGCTGATCTTCGAGCTACCCGACGATGACCATGTCGTGACGCTGGCCGACCTGCGCACGGCGCATGAAGGGTTCTTCTCCAAGCTGATGGGCGACACGATCGCCTGACATTCTCCTGTCGCACCGGACTTGTTCCGGCATCCGCCGTGCAGCATGATCGCTCGGCGACAGGATCGCTGTCCGCCGAGACAAGGCCGGGGTAATAGGGAGCGTTACGCCATGCCCATCGGCTATTCGGGTACATCGCTGGCGAAGAAGCTCGGCTTCAAGCCCGGCATGCGCGCCTGGTTCCTGGACATGCCGGACAGCGTGCGCGCCGAGATCGACGTCGATGCGCTGGGGCTTTCGGAGCAGGCGGCGCCCTCGGCCGGGATCGAGGCGGCGCACATCTTCGTCACGCGCCGCGAGGATCTCGCCCGCGCGGTGACTGCGCTGCGCGACCTGCTCGCGCCAGCCGGGTTCGTCTGGGTCTCCTGGCCCAAAAAGGCGGCGAAGACCGATACGGATATCACCGAGAATGTGGTCCGCGACGTCGCGCTGCCAACCGGGCTGGTCGATATCAAGGTGTGCGCCGTCGACGAAAAGTGGTCCGGATTGAAACTGGTGATCCGGAAGAGCCTCAGGACGGCATAGACCGCACGATTCGCGATCGGTACCTTGCCAGGACAGGGGGGAGCCGGTTCGATGGAGTCCAGCTATTCAGGAAAGGCGCTGATCCGCGCGATCATCATCGCAACGACTGTCGCGGGCACCCTCGATATCCTCTCTGCCTTCCTCTTCGCGATCATGGCGGGAGGCAGCCCGCTTGGCGTGCTGCGCGGTATTGGCGGCGCGATTGTCGAGCCCGACGACTATGAGCGCTTCGTGCTCGCGGCGATCGGCCTGGCGCTGCATTTCGCGATCATGACGGCGATGGCGACAGTCTATCTGCTTTTCGCCTCGCGCATCCGGCTGATTAACCGGCTGCCGCTGTTGAGCGGGATCGGGTACGGCCTGGTGCTGTGGGGCGTGATGTACTGGATCGTGCTGCCGCATCGCTGGCCCACCATGTTCCCGATCGATCCGACCAGAGAGCCGAAGGAGATCGCCATGCAGTTGTTCAGCCATATCGTACTGGTCGGCATCCCGATCGCGCTCGTTGCCCGGTCCGCGACGCGCTGGCGCTTCGCCTCCGACGATTATTGATTGCGCCCCGCCCGGCCGGGACCTAGCCCCGCCAGACACCAGCGGGGAGCGAGATGACGGGCGATCAGGCGCGGATCGACGAAGCGGGCGCAACGCAAGGCCGCTTCGCAACGCTCGACATCATTCGCGGCGTGGCGGTGATGGGCATCCTCATCATGAATATCGTGGCCTTCGCCATGCCCGAGGTCGCCTATACCAACCCGGCGGCCTTTGGCGGGCACACCGGCGTCGACCTCGCAGTGTGGGCGGTCAATTTCGTGCTGATCGACGGCAAGATGCGCGGCCTGTTCTCTTTCTTGTTCGGCGCCTCGATGCTGCTGGTGATCGACCGGGCAGTAGCGAAGGGCGAAAGCCCGGCCCGAGTGCATTTTTCGCGGATGTTCTGGCTGTTCCTGTTCGGCGAAGCGCATCTGATCCTGTTATGGTGGGGCGACATCCTGCAGCACTATGCCTTGGTGGGGTGCATCGCCTGGCTTTTCCGCAACAAGCCGCCGCACAAGCTGATCGCGCTCGCAGTCATCGTGATTCTGCTCGAGACGGTGCTCGTCGGCAGCCTGCCGATCGGGGTGCACCATACCGAACTCGCCATGCAGGTGCCGCACCCTTCGGCCGATACGATCCGCCAGTATGAGGGTTTCCGAAGCGGCTTCCTCGCCCCGACGGCCGATGCCCTTGCACGGGATCTGGCGCTGCATCGCGGGCCCTATGCAGCGATGCTGGCACATGAACTGAAGGAGGCCGTGAAATCGCCGGTGAACACGCTGCTGTTCGTCGGGCTCGAAACGCTGGGCTATATGCTGCTCGGGATGGCGTGCCTGAAGACGGGCATGCTGACAGGGGAATGGTCAGGAGCGCGGTACCGGCGCTGGGTGTTGATCGGCTTCGGCACCGGCATACCGGCCTTCACGGCGCTTGCCTGCTATATCGCGGGGCGCGACTTCGCGCTGTTTCCACTCGTGCTCGGCGCGATTGCGCTGCCGACCCTGTTCCGGCCGCTGATGATCGTGGGATGGGCATGCCTGATCATCCTGCTGACGGCGCGCGGCGGGCGCCTGACCGCGCGAATCGCGGCGGCGGGGCGCATGGCCTTTTCCAACTATCTCGGGACTTCGGTCCTCTGCACGGCGTTTTTCTACGGCTATGGGCTTGGCCTTTACGGCCGCTTTTCGCGCGCTGAACTGTATCTCGTCGTGTTCGCCATCTGGGCGCTGATGCTCCTGTGGTCGAAGCCGTGGCTCGAGCATTTCCGCTATGGGCCGCTTGAATGGCTGTGGCGATCGCTTGCCCGCCTGCGCCTGCAGCCGCTGCGCGGCGGTGCGCTCTCGACCAAGGATGGCGGCGCGAAAGAGCTTGCGAGTGGTTCGCATTAGCTTTAGATCATGGTCATCCGAGGGAGCTCCGATGGTCGTCTGTGTCTGCAATGCGATTCGTGAAAGTGACGTTCGGGAAGCCGCTCGCGGCGGTGCGCGGAGCGCCTGCCAGGCCTATCGTGCGCTTGGGCGCCAGCCGAAATGCGGCCAGTGCGTGCCGTTCGCGCGCGCGATCATCGACGAAGAACGGGCTGCTGCCTGACCGCTGCCAATCCTTTTAGCTGTCCCGCCGGGCCGCCATGCGGTAGCCTGCGAGCAGCGAACGGAGATGTGCAATGAAGGGCGACGCCAAGGTCATTGAATTCCTGAACGAGGCGCTCAAGAACGAGCTGACCGCGATCAACCAATATTGGCTGCACTACCGGCTGTTCGATCATTGGGGCGTGCGCCGCCTCGCCGAATTCGAGCGACACGAGTCGATCGACGAGATGAAGCATGCCGACATGCTGTCGGAGCGCATCCTGTTCCTCGACGGCCTGCCCAATTTCCAGCTGCTGGGCCGCCTGCGCATCGGCGAGACGGTGGAAGAAGTGCTCAAGGCCGATCTCGCGCTCGAGATGGAGGCATTGCCGCTGCTGCGTGACGCGATCGAACATAGCGAAAAGGTGCGCGACTATGTGAGCCGCGACCTGTTCCGCCGCATTCTCGACAGCGAGGAGGAGCATGTGGACACGCTCGAGCGCCAGTTCGAGATGATCGAACGGATGGGGATCGCGAACTATGTCCAGTTGCAGAGCAAGGCTGCCGACGACGAGGGGTAAGGCGTAGGGACCCGCCCCCTTCTGCCAGGGCCGGGCGCTACACCGGACGATGCGAAGCGGTCAGCGCGAGCCCGTCAACTCGCTGACTCGTTCCACAGCCCGTAGAAATCGAGGCTGCGCGGCGTGACCCAGCCGAAATGGTAATTGAGCAGGAAGATCGCGAAACCGATCGTCGCGACGATCGTCACGCGCAGCGCCGTGCGCCCCATGCGAAATTCGTGCGGCGCGCTTTCCGCCTGGCCTGGTACGCGCTCGATGCCCGCCTCGTCCGCCGTCCTGATCCCGAAGGGCAGGACGAGGAAGACCGAAAAGGCCCAGAACAGGAAGTAGATGGCGAGCATCGAGGGCCAGCGCATGGTGTCAGGCCTCGATCAGCAGGACGTCGACAATGGGCTTCTTGCCCGTCCAGCGCGTCGCCACGCGGCGCGCGGCAAGGCGAATGTCCTCGCGCAGGCGGTCGCGGTCGCGCCCGCCCTTGCGCGTCGCCTCCGCGACGGCGTCGACAGCCTCGTCGATGAAGGGATCGCGATCCTCCTCGACCGGAATGCCCTGCAGGCGCACCTGGGGCTGGCCGATCATCTTGCCGCCGCGATCGATCGCAACCGCCACCGAGATCTGGCCGAACAGCGCGAGCTTGCGGCGCTCGTTGATCGTGGCGCCGTCACCGGGAAGGATGACGTCACCGTCAAGGACCAGTCGGCCGACCTGGGCGTGGCCGAGCTTCTCGGGCGCACCGGGAGCGAGGCGGACGATATCGCCATTGGTCTGCACCAGCGCGCGCGGGATGCCTTCCGACAGGCCGAACCGCGCCTGCTCCATCAGGTGGCGCATCTCGCCATGGACGGGCATCAGGATCTCCGGCTTGATCCAGCGATACATCGCCGCGAGCTCCGGGCGACCGGGATGGCCGGAGACGTGAACGTGCGCCTGGCGCTCGGTGACCATCTCGACGCCCTTGGCGGCGAGCTGGTTCTGGATGCGGCCGATCGCAACTTCGTTGCCCGGGATCTGCCGCGACGAAAAGACGACGGTGTCACCCGCATCGAGGCTGATCGGGTGTGAGCCGGCGGCGACACGACCAAGCGCGGCGCGCTCCTCGCCCTGGCCACCGGTTGCGACGATCAGGATCTTGTCACGCGGCAGACGCATCGCTGCATCGGGCTCGACCGTCTCGGGGAAGTCCTTGAGATAGCCGGTCGCGCGAGCGACCTTGAGGATCCGATCGAGCGAACGGCCGGCGACGCAGAGCTTGCGGCCCGTTTCGCGCGCGACCTGGCCGAGCGTGTGGAGCCGGGCGGCATTCGATGCGAAGGTGGTAACGAGCACCCTACCCTGTGCCTTGGCCACCACTTGGGACAGGCCCACGCGCACATCGGCCTCCGAGCCCGACGGTTCCGGATTGAACACGTTGGTCGAATCGCAGACCAGCGCGAGGACGCCCTCCTCGCCGATCAGTTCGAGCTGTTCCGGGCTCGTCGAGGCCCCGAGCACGGGGGCGGCATCGAGCTTCCAGTCGCCGGTGTGGAACACGCGGCCATAAGGCGTTTCGATCAGCAGCGCATTGGCTTCAGGAATCGAGTGCGACAGCGGCACGAAATTGACGCCGAACGGGCCGACATCGATGCGCTGGCCCGGCTTGACGACGTTGAGGCGCACGCGGCTGGCGTTGCCCTCTTCCTCGAGCTTGCCGCGGATCAGACCGGCGGTGAAGGGGGTCGCATAAAGCGGCACGCCGAGATCCTCGGCGAGATACGGCAGCGCCCCAATATGGTCCTCATGACCATGGGTCAGTACGATGCCGACCAGATTGTCGAGTTGCTCCTCGATAAAGGCGAGATCGGGCAGGATCACATCGATGCCAGGATATTGCGGATCAGCGAAGGTGATGCCGCAATCGACCATCAGCCACTTGCCGCGACAGCCATAGAGATTGACGTTCATGCCGATCTCACCGGATCCGCCGAGTGCGACGAAAAGGAGTTCGTTGTTCGGAGTCATTGCTTTTATTGAAATCTTTCTATTGTCATCCCCGCGAAAGCGGTGTTCCCGCTTGTCTTCGATGTCTGGATAAAGCGGGACGCCCCTAAGTGCGGGCGTGACGAATTAGCTGCTTATATGGGCGCGATCCCACAACATCGCCAGCCCCTGTATGGTAAGGTCCGGCTCGATCACGTCGAAAACGTCGGTCTGCTTCTCGAACAGCGTGGCCAGACCGCCGGTCGCGATCACCTTAACCGGGCGCCCCACCTCGGCCTTCATCCGCGCGACCAGCCCCTCGATCATCGCGATATAGCCCCAATAGATGCCGATATGCATCTGGCTGACGGTGTCGCGACCGATGACGCTGGTGTTCTCCGGCGCCTCGATCGCAATGCGCGGCAGCTTGGCAGCGGCGGTGACGAGCGCATCGAGCGAGAGGTTGATCCCCGGCGCAATAATGCCGCCCTTGTAGGCGCCCCTGAAATCGGAAAAATCGAAGGTCGTCGCGGTGCCGAAATCGATCGTGATCAGATCCCCGGGATGCAGCGCGTGCGCGGCGATCATGTTGACCGCGCGGTCGGCACCGACGGCGTGCGGTTCCTCGACATCAAGCTGCATGCCCCATTCGACCGGAGGCTGGCCCGCGATCAGCGGTTCGCCGCCGAAATATTTGCGGGCGAGCGTCTGGAGGTTGTGCAACGCGCGCGGAACGACCGTCGCGATG
This sequence comes from uncultured bacterium, assembly GCA_903884945.1. Lineage (GTDB taxonomy): Bacteria > Pseudomonadota > Alphaproteobacteria > Sphingomonadales > Sphingomonadaceae > Sphingomonas. The sequence goes on along the minus strand of CAISGR010000129.1, from coordinate 13,936 downwards.
ATGACGCCAGTTACGGCGCTCCGATCATAGCCTTCGAGATTCAGCAGCTGGCTGAGCCAGACGGCATATTCATCAGCGGTGCGCCGCGGATCGGTCGCAATGCGCCAACGCGCCTTGATCGTGCCGCGCTCGACAAGCGAGAAGACCACATTGGTATTGCCGGCATCGATCGCGAGCAGCATTTGGTTCGGCCTCAGATCAGGAAGATATCGGCGGCGTGAATGACACGGGTCGCTCCGTCCGCCAAGCGCAGGATGAGTGCCCCTTCCCCATCCAGCCCGGCGAACAAGCCATCGGTCGCGCTGCCATCCGGCAGGCGCGCCGTCAGCGCGGTCCCGGCGGGGTGAGCGCGATCGAGCCAGCGGGCGCGGATCGGTGCCAGCCCCTCGACGCGCCAGATGCCCAGCCAGCGCCCGAACGCAGCCGCGAGGGTCTCGAGGAAGTCGGCGGGATCGGGCGCGGCGCCGTTCGCCGCAAGGCTGGTGGCGGGACGGTCGAGATCGGCCGGGTACTGCGCGAGGTTGACGCCGATGCCGATCACCACGGCGTCGCCGGCGCGCTCCAGCAGGATGCCCGACAGCTTGGCGCCGTCGAGCAGCAGGTCGTTGGGCCATTTGATCCGGACCGGACCGGACCGGCCGAGATAGGCCGAGGCAACCTCCTCCAGGGCGATGGCCGCGACCAGCGCCAGGGTCGCAGGCTGTGGGTCACCGGGGCGCAGCCGCACGAGCGTGCTGACATAGAGATTGCCCTCGGGCGAGGACCAGGCCCTGCCCTGCCGCCCGCGACCGCCGGTCTGGCGCTCGGCGCGGAGCCAGAGCCCCTCACCCACGCCCGTCCCCGCGAGCATCAGCATGTCCGCGTTGGTAGACCCCGTCTCGGCGACGGTACGGATCGTATACGTCAGAACAGCGCCCTGGCAGCGGTAGCGGTCCAGACGCCAAGCGGCGTAAGGAGCAGCCAGCCGACGGGCGAGACGAACACCGCCGCGACGGTGATCAGGCCACCTTCGACAATGCTGTTGCCCCGCTGGAACGCACTGGCAGGCTCGTCGAAATACATCACCTTCACCACCCGCAGATAGTAATAGGTGCCGATCACCGAGGCGACGAAGCCGACCACGGCCAGCGATATGAAGCCGGCATCCACCGCCGCCTGGAACACCGCGAGCTTGGCGTTGAAGCCCAGCATCGGCGGAATGCCTGCGAGCGAGAGCATGAAGATCATCATGGCGAGCGCGAGACCGGGGCGCCGCTGCGACAGGCCGGACAGGCTGGCAATCGTCTCGACTGGCTCGCCAGACACGTCCCGCATCTGCAGCACGACGAGGAAGCTGCCCAGCGTCATCGCGACATAGACGGTAAGGTAGAACAATACCGACGCAACGCCCTGGGCCGTTCCCGCCGCGAGGCCGACCAGCAGGAAGCCGACATTGTTGATCGAGCTATAGGCGAGCAGCCGCTTGATGTTGGTCTGGCCGATCGCCGCCACCGCACCGAAGATGATCGAGGCGAGCGACGCGAAGATGACGATCTGGCGCCACTGATCGGTCGCCGGGCCCATCGCTTCGATCGCGACGCGGACCGCGAGCGCCATCGCCGCGACCTTGGGCGCCGAGGCGAAGAAGATCGTGACGGGGGTCGGCGCGCCTTCGTAGACGTCCGGCGTCCACATGTGGAATGGCACGGCACTGATCTTGAAGGCAAGCCCCGCGAAAACGAAGACCAGGCCGAAGGTCAGGCCCATCGAATGGCCCGCCCCATAGGCGGTCGCGATCGAGGTGAAGAGCGTCGTGCCGCTGAAGCCATAGACCAGGCTGATGCCGTAGAGCAGGATGCCGCTCGCCAGTGCGCCAAGCACGAAATATTTCAGGCCGGCCTCGGCCGAGCGCGTGTCGCGGCGCATGAAGCTCGCCAGCACATAAGCCGCGAGACTCTGCAACTCGAGACCGACATACAGGGTCAGCAGGTCGCCCGCTGACACCATCATGCCCATGCCGACCGCGGACAGCAGGATGAGAACCGGATATTCGGGGCGGAGATCGTCACCCGAGGTCTGCTCGAAGAAGCGCGGTGCAACGATGATCGCGACGGCCGCAGCGATATAGATCAGCACCTTTGCAAAGGCACCGAACGCATCGGCGCGGTAGAGGCCGTAAAAGGCCTCGCCGCCGGACGAGGCGGGCCCGATCAGCGCGATACCGGCCCCGATCAGGATCGCGATCGACGTCCAGGAAATGGCCTTGGTCGATGCCTGTCCGCCCCAGGCGGCAACCAGCATGAGCACCAGCGCGCCAAGCGTAAGCACCTCCTCCGGGAGGATCATGAGCAGCGAGGCGTTCATTGGTGCGCCTCCCCATGAGCGACGGGCGTGACGTGCTTGCCCGGGGTCGGCAGCGAATCCCCGGCCGGCGCGGCACGGGCGATCCGCGCCTCGAGCGTGCCGACATCGGCGCGCATCGGGGCGAGGAAGCTTTCCGGATAGACACCCATCCACAGCACCACCGCGGCGATCGGCGCGAGCAGCGCGACTTCGCGGAAACTCAGATCGGGCATCGCGCGGACGTCATCCTTGGTGAGATCGCCGAACACGACGCGGCGATAGAGATAGAGCATATAGGCTGCGCCCAGGATGATGCCGGTGGTGCACAGCAGCGTGATCGTGGTCGAAACCTGATAGGTGCCTGCCAGCGAGAGGAACTCGCCGACGAAGCCGCTCGTGCCCGGCAACCCGACCGACGCCATGGTGAAGAGCATGAACAGGATCGCATATTTCGGCATGTTGATCGCAAGGCCGCCATAACGGCTGATCTCGCGGGTGTGCAGTCGATCGTAGATGACGCCGACGCACAGGAAGAGGGCCGCCGAGACCAGGCCATGGCTGAGCATGACGATCATCGCGCCTTCGATGCCCTGGCGATTGAAGGCGAACAGGCCGATCGTGACGATCGCCATATGCGCGACGGACGAATAGGCGATCAGCTTCTTCATGTCGGACTGCACCAGCGCGACGAGCGAGGTGTAGATCACCGCCACGGCCGACAGGCCGAAGACGAGCCAGCCGAGCTGCGCCGATGCCTCCGGGAACATCGGCAGCGAGAAGCGCAGGAAGCCGTAACCGCCGAGCTTCAGCAGCACGCCCGCCAGGATAACCGACCCAGCCGTCGGTGCCTGGACGTGCGCATCGGGCAACCAGGTGTGGAACGGCCACATCGGCATCTTCACCGCGAAGGAGGCGAAGAAGGCGAGCCACAGCCAGATCTGTGCATGGACCGGGAAATCGGTGTTGAGCAATGTCGGGATGTCGGTGGTCCCGGCGAACTGGGCCATCCACAGCATCGCGATGAACATCAGCACCGAGCCGAGCAGCGTGTAGAGGAAGAATTTGTAGGACGCGTAGATCCGGTTCACGCCGCCCCAGATGCCGATGATCAGGTACATCGGGATCAGGCCGGCTTCAAAGAAGATGTAGAACAGGAACAGGTCCTGCGCCGCGAAGGTGCCGATCATCAGCACCTCCGTGACCAGGAACGCCGCCATATATTCCTGGACTCGCTTCTCGATCGCGATCCAGCTGGCGCCGATGCAGATCGGCATCAGGAATACGCTGAGCATGATCAGCATCAGCGCAAAGCCGTCGATGCCGAGCGCCCAGCCGAATTTGCCGAACAACGGCACATGCTCGACGAACTGCCATTGCGGCCCGCCGATATCGAACTGCGCCCACAGCCAGATGCCCAGCACCAGATCGACCAGCGTCGCGAGCAATGCGATCCAGCGCGCCGCATTCGCACTCGCGAAGATGCAGGCGACCGCGGCGATCGCCGGGACTGCGAGCATGACGGTGAGGATCGGAAAACCGGTCATCGTGTGATCGCCCAGGTTACGGCGGCGGTCAGCCCGATCAGCATGACGAAGGCATAGGTATAGACATATCCAGACTGGAGCTTGCCGGCGACCCGCGATCCCTGCGCGACCAGCCACGCCGAGCCGTTGGGGCCGAACCGGTCGATCGTCTTCTCGTCACCCCGGTGCCAGAACAGGCGGCCGAGCGCGAAGGCCGGGCGCACGAACAGGAGGTCGTACAATTCGTCGAAATACCATTTGTGCAGCAGGAAATCGTACAGCACGCGGAACTGGCCGGCGAGTTTGGCCGGGAAGCCCGGGTTGCGGATATAAGCCATCCAGGCGCCCCACAGGCCGAGCAGCATGGCGATCGACGCGGAGAGCTTCACCCCGAGCGGCACCTCGTGCATCGCGTGCATCAAGTGCTCACGGAATGCGATGCTGCCCTTCCAATAGGCCTCGCCGGCCGTCGGCTCGATGAAATAGCCGTGGAAGATGAAGCCTGCGGTGACCGCCCCGAACGAAAGCAAGGCCAGCGGCACCAGGATCGGGAGCGGGCTTTCGTGCGGGTGATAGCCCCCCGTGCCGTCGCCATGATCATGCGCGTGTGCGTGATCATCATGACCATGCGCCGCATGATCGTCGTGATGGGCATGATCGCCATGGCCATGCGCGTCGTGGATCGCGTGCTGGATGTGCTCGGAACTCGCCCAGCGCGGCTTGCCCCAGAAGGTGAGGAACATCAGGCGCCACGAATAGAAGCTCGTCAGCAGCGCAACGATGATGCCGACGATCGACGCGCCCGACTGGCCCGACGCCCAGGCAGCCTCGATGATCGCATCCTTCGAGTGGAAGCCGGCGAAACCGATTGCGAGCGGGTTGCCGAACACTGCGGGGATGCCGACACCGGTGATCGCGAGCGTGCCCGCCATCATGCCCCAGAAGGTGATCGGGATATGTTTCCGCAGGCCGCCATAATAGCGCATGTCCTGCTCATGGTGCATCGCATGGATCACCGAGCCCGCCCCGAGGAACAGCAGCGCCTTGAAGAAGGCATGCGTGAAGAGGTGGAACATCGCCGCGCCATAAGCGCCGCAGCCAGCCGCGAAGAACATATAGCCAAGCTGCGAGCAGGTCGAATAGGCGATGACGCGCTTGATATCGGTCTGCACCAGCCCGACGGTTGCGGCGAAGAAGCAGGTCGCCGCGCCGACCGTCATCACGACGTGTAACGCGAACGGGCTCGTCTCGAACATCGGCGACAGGCGGCAAACCATGAACACACCGGCGGTGACCATCGTCGCGGCATGGATCAGCGCGGAGACCGGCGTCGGGCCCTCCATCGCGTCCGGCAACCAGGTATGCAAACCGAGCTGCGCAGACTTGCCCATCGCACCGACGAACAGCAACAGGCACAGGATCGTCATCGTATCGAGCCGATGACCGAGGAAACCGATGGTCGATCCTGTCATGCCCGGCGCGGCGGCCAGGATCTCGGGAATCGAAATCGTGCCAAACACCAGGAAGGTGCCGAAGATCCCGAGCATGAAGCCGAGATCGCCGACGCGGTTGACGACGAACGCCTTGATCGCGGCCGCGTTGGCGCTCGGCTTCTTGAACCAGAAGCCGATCAGCAGATAGGAGGCGAGACCGACGCCTTCCCAGCCGAAGAACATCTGGACGAGGTTGTTGGCGGTCACCAGCATCAGCATGGCGAAGGTGAAAAGCGACAGATAGGCGAAGAACCGCGGCTGATCCGGATCCTCCTCCATATAGCCCCAGCTATAGAGGTGAACCAGCGCCGAGACGCTGGTGATCACGACCAGCATCACCGCCGTCAGGGCGTCCACGCGCAGCGCCCAGGCAACGTTCAGGTCACCGGATCGGATCCAGTCGAACACCGCCGTCACGCCCGGCTCGGCGCCGCCGAGATAGTGGAGGAAGATCCGCCAGCTGAGCACGCACGAGACGAACAGCGCGCCGGTGGTGAGCACCTTGGCCGCGGTGTTGCCGAGCGCGCGGTTGCCGAGCCCTGCGATGATGGCCGCAAGAAGCGGCAGGAAGACGATGAAGAGGATCAACTTCTTATCCCTTCATCCGGTTGACGTCGTCGACCGAGATCGTGCCGCGTCCACGGAAATAGATGACGAGGATAGCCAGACCGATCGCCGCCTCGCCGGCGGCGACGGTCAGCACGAACATCGCGAAGACCTGCCCGACCAGATCGTGGAGATAGGCGGAGAAGGCGACGAGATTGAGGTTCACCGCCAGCAGGATCAGCTCGATCGCCATCAGCATGACGATGAGGTTCTTGCGGTTGGCGACGATGCCGAGCACGCCAAGCGCGAACAGGATCGCCGCGACGACGAGATAATGCGTCAGGCCGATCACAGCTCCACCCCCTGCCCGACTCCGGGCTGCGTGTTGCGCGTCGCGTCCTGCGGACGGCGCGATACCTGACGGTTGATATTCTGCGGCCGCGTGCCGCCACGCTCCCGGTGCGTGAGCACGATCGCGCCAATCATCGCGACGAGCAGGACCAGGCCCGCGCCTTCGAAGATGAACAGGTAGCGCGTGTAGAGCAGGTTGCCGATCGCCTGGATGTTGGGCACTGCCGCGTCGATCGGGGCGGCGCGCCGGCTCAGTTCGATCGCTCCGGCGCCATACGCACCGATACCGATGATGATCTCCGCGGCCAGCCCGATCGCGAGCACCAGCCCAACCGGCAGATAGCGCACGAAACCGCTGCGCAACTCGGCGAAGTCGATGTTGAGCATCATCACGACGAACAGGAACAACACCGCGACGGCCCCAACATAGACGATCACCAGCAGCATCGCGATGAACTCGGCACCGACCAGCACCATCAGCCCCGCCGCGTTGAAGAAGGCGAGGATCAGCCACAGCACGGCATGGACCGGGTTGCGCGCGGTGATGGTCAGCGCCGCCGACAGCAGCACCATCGCGGCGAACAGATAAAAGGCGAGTGTCTGGATCACGGAATCAGGAGGCCCCTCGGATTCGGCTGGCGCTTAACGGTACGGTGCATCGGCGGCAAGGTTCGCGGCGATCGCACGCTCCCAGCGATCGCCATTATCGAGCAGCTTAGCCTTGTCGTAGATCAGTTCCTCGCGGGGTTCGGTCGAGAATTCGAAGTTCGGCCCCTCGACGATCGCATCGACCGGGCAGGCCTCCTGACACAGACCGCAATAGATGCACTTGGTCATGTCGATGTCGTAGCGCGTGGTGCGGCGGCTGCCGTCGTCGCGCGGCTCGGCCTCGATCGTGATCGCCTGCGCCGGGCACACCGCCTCGCACAGCTTGCACGCGATGCAGCGTTCCTCGCCATTGGGATAACGGCGCAACGCATGCTCGCCGCGGAAACGCGGGGAGATCGGATTCTTCTCGAACGGATAGTTGATCGTCGCCTTCGCCTTGAAGAAATAGCGAAGCGTCAGCGCGTGCGCCTTCACGAATTCCCACAGCGTGTAGGACTTGATGATCTGAGCGATGCTCATGACGAAACTCCAACGCGCACCAACATCAGGAAGCCCGACACCAGGAATACCCAGAACAGTGACAGCGGCAGGAAAATCTTCCAGCCCAATCGCATCAGCTGGTCGTAGCGGTAGCGCGGGACGGTCGCCTTCACCCAGCTGAACAGGAAGAAGAAGAACAGGATCTTGGCGAACAGCCAGATGATACCCGGCACCAGATACAGGATCGGGAGGTCGAGCGGTGGCAGCCAGCCACCCCAGAAGAGCGTGGCATTGAGCGCACACATGAGGATGACGTTGGCATATTCGCCGAGCCAGAACAGTGCGAAGCTCATCGACGAATATTCGGTCTGGTACCCGGCGACGAGCTCGCTCTCCGCCTCGGTCAGGTCGAACGGCGCGCGCTGCGTCTCGGCGAGCGACGAGATGAAGAAAACGATCGCCATCGGAAACAGCAGCGGATTGAAAATGAAGCCGTTGGCGAACCCGTAAAGCCCCTTCTGCGCGAGCACGATCGCCGACAGGTTGAAGCTGCCCGACCACAGCACGACCGAGATCAGCACGAAACCGATCGCGACTTCGTACGACACCATCTGCGCCGCGGCGCGGATCGCCGAGAAGAAGGGGTATTTCGAGTTGGAAGACCAGCCCGCCAGGATGATGCCGTAGACGCCGAGCGACGAGGCGGCGAGGACGTAGAGCAGTCCGACATTGATGTCGGCCAGCACCACGCCGGCCTGGAACGGCACCACCGCCCAGACGATCAGCGCCACCGTGAAGGTGATGATCGGCGCGAGCAGGAACAGGCCCTTGTTCGCACTCGACGGAATGATGGTTTCCTGCAGGAAGACCTTCAGGCCGTCAGCGAAGCTCTGCAGCAGGCCAAGCGGGCCAACCACGTTGGGGCCGCGGCGCAACGCCATCGCCGCCCAGATCTTGCGATCGGCGTAGATGATCATCGCGACCGCCAGCATCAGTGGCAGCGCGATGACAAGGATGCCGACGATGGTGGCGAGGAACCAGGCCCAGCCATAATCCATGCCGTGGGATACGAAGAACGCGGTCATTCTGCGGCCTCCGCGAATTCTTCGCCGTGGATCAGTTCGGCCGAGCAGCGCTGCATCGTCGGGGACGCGCGGCAGATGGCGTTGGTCAGGTAGAAATCCTTGATCGGATAGGCGACTTCGCCCCGGCCGCTGGCGTCGAGCGCCGGTGCCTGCCAGGCGAAGCTCTTCAGGCCGGGCGTGGCCAGATCGGGTGTGTCGACACCCATCGCAGCGCGCAGTTCCTCGAGCGTGTCGAACGGGAGCGTCTTGCCCATCACCGCCGACAGCGCGCGCAGGATGGTCCAGTCCTCACGGGCATCGCCCGGCGGGAACACAGCGCGCTCGCCGCACTGGACGCGGCCCTCCAGATTGACCCAGGTACCGGACTTCTCGGCATAGCTGGCGCCCGGCAGCACGACATCGGCTGCCGCTGCGCCCTTGTCGCCATGATGGCCGATATACACCTTGAAGCTCTTGGCGAAGGCGGAAAAATCCACCTCGTCCGCGGCCAGGAAGAAGACAAGCTTCGGCTTGGCCGCAACGATATCGGCGATCCCGCCCGGCTGGGCATAGCCGAGCATCAGCCCGCCCATCCGCGCCGCGGCCATGTGGACGACGTTGAAGCCGTTCCAGCCGTCCCGCACGAGGTTCAGGGAACCAGCCAGCGCCAGCGCCGCGCCGTGTCCGCCCTTTAGCGCCGCACCGCCGACGATCATCATCGGGCGCTGCGCATTGCCAAAGGCTTCGGCCACAGCATCGGGCAGCTTGCCGAGGAGCGAGAGATCATTGCCGAGCCATTCGACTTTGTAGGTCAAATCGGTCTCAGGGCCGATCGCGAAGACCTTCGCACCCTTCTTGATCGCCTTGCGGATGCGCGTGTTCACCAGCGGCGCTTCCCAGCGCAGATTGGTGCCGACCAGCAGGATGACGTCGGCCGTCTCGGTGCCAGCAATCGTCGTGTTGAAATTGACCGCCGCCAGCGACGACGTGTCGTAATCCATGCCGGTCTGGCGACCTTCGAGCAGCGACGATCCCATCGAGGCGAGCAGCGCCTTGGCGGCATACAGCGTCTCGCTGTCGGCAAGATCGCCATGGACCGCGGCGACGCTCGAGCCAGCCTTCACGGCGGCGATCGCGGCGAAGGCCTCGTCCCAGCTCGCCTCTGCCAGCCGCCCGTCCTTGCGCACGAAGGGCTTGTCGAGGCGCCGCCGCACCAGGCCGTCAACGGCATGGCGAGTCTTATCGGTCGCCCACTCCTCGTTCACATCCTCGTTGATCACGGGAAGGCAGCGCAGCACCTGGCGGCCGCGGCTGTCGAGACGGATGTTGGTGCCGACCGCGTCCATCACATCGATCGTCAGCGTCTTCTTCAGCTCCCAGGGCCGGGCCTCGAACGCGTAAGGCTTGGAGGTCAGCGCACCGACCGGGCACAGATCGACGACATTGCCCGACAGCTCGCTGGTGACGGCGCCCTCCAGATAGGAGGTGATCTGCATGTCCTCGCCGCGATAGATCGCGCCGATTTCCTCGACCCCGGCCACTTCCTCCGCGAAGCGGATGCAGCGGGTGCACTGGATGCACCGCGTCATCACCGTCTTCACGATCGGGCCCATGTATTTCTCGGTCACCGCCCGCTTGTTCTCGTCATAGCGAGAATGGCCGCGACCGTAGGCGAGGCTCTGGTCCTGCAGGTCGCACTCGCCGCCCTGGTCGCAGATCGGGCAATCGAGCGGATGGTTGATCAGCAGGAATTCCATCACGCCCTCGCGGGCGTTCTTCACCATCGGCGTGTTGGTGAAGATCTCCTGATTCTCGGCGGCCGGCAGGGCACAGCTTGCCTGCGGCTTGGGCGGCCCGGGCTTCACCTCGACGAGGCACATGCGGCAATTGCCGGCAATCGACAGCCGCTCATGATAGCAGAAGCGCGGGATCTCCTTGCCGGCAAGCTCGCACGCCTGCAGCACGGTAGCGCCCTGCGGCACCTCGATCTCTACGCCATCGACTTTAACCTTGGGCATTATTCTGCAGCTTCCATCATCGGCTCGAGGCCGCCGCCGTTCTTTTCCTTGATCCGCCGCTCCAGTTCGGGCCGGAAATGGCGGATCAGACCCTGGATCGGCCATGCCGCCGCGTCGCCAAGCGCGCAGATGGTGTGGCCTTCGATCTGCTTGGTGACCTGCTGCAGCGTATCGATCTCGCTGATATCGGCGTCGCCCGTGCGCAGCCGCTCCATCACGCGCCACATCCAGCCGGTGCCCTCGCGGCACGGCGTGCACTGGCCGCAGCTCTCATGCTTGTAGAAATAGGACAGGCGCGAGATTGCACGGACGATGTCGGTCGACTTGTCCATCACGATCACGGCCGCGGTGCCAAGGCCGGAGCCGAGCGCCTTCAGCCCGTCGAAATCCATCGGACAGTCCATGATCTGCGCTGCCGGAACGAGCGGCACCGAGGAGCCGCCCGGGATCACGGCGAGGAGATTGTCCCACCCGCCGCGGATACCGCCGCAATGCTTCTCGATCAGTTCGCGGAACGGGATGCTCATCGCTTCCTCGACCACGCAGGGCTTGTTCACATGGCCCGAAATCTGGAATAGCTTGGTGCCGCGATTGCCCTCGGCGCCGAAAGACGCGAACCATTCCGCGCCGCGGCGCAGGATCGTCGGTGCCACCGCGATCGACTCGACGTTGTTGACCGTGGTCGGCATGCCGTAGAGCCCGGCCCCCGCCGGGAAAGGCGGCTTCAGCCGCGGCTGGCCCTTCTTGCCCTCGAGGCTTTCTAGCATCGCGGTCTCTTCGCCGCAGATATAGGCGCCAGCGCCGCGATGGACGAAGACATCGAAATCATAGCCCGAGCCGCTGGCATTCTTGCCGATCAGGCCCGCGTCATAGGCCTCGGCCACGGCGGCGAAGAGCACTTCGGCCTCGCGGATATATTCGCCGCGAATATAGATGTACGCGGCGCGCGCGCGCATCGCATAGCCGGCGATCAGCGCGCCCTCGATCAGCTTGTGCGGATCGTGCCGGATGATCTCGCGATCCTTGCACGAGCCCGGCTCGGATTCATCGGCGTTGATGACGAGGAAGCTGGGCCGCTCAGGCTTCGGCTCCTTGGGCATGAAGCTCCACTTCATGCCGGTCGGGAAGCCGGCACCGCCGCGCCCCCGCAGGCCGGAAGCCTTGATCACGTCGATGATCGCGTCCTGGCCGCGCGCCATCAGCCCCTTGGTACCGTCCCAATCGCCGCGCGCACGCGCCGCCTTCAGGTCCCAGGGCTGGAACCCGTAAACATTGGTGAAGATGCGATCCTTGTCGGCGAGCATCTACCTGCCTTTTCCGGTCATGTTCTGGACGACGATATAGACGAAGACGCCGATCGCGATGAGGACGAGCAGCGGAAGCAGGCTGAAGGTGATCCGCAACAGCCAGCCAAGCACGACCAGCCCCCCGATGACGGCCAGCACGGCGACGATCGGATTCACGCCCTTCATGCCCATTCCCCCCGGTAATCATGGTTTTCGTCGACCATGTCCTTGAGCGTCGTCGGCCCGCCTGCCGGGCAGCTGTCCCGCCGGCCCGTCTGCGAGCCCGGCGTCACCGGCCTGCCCTCAGCCAGCGCCTCGAGGATCGCCGCGGTGCGATCGTAATCGAGATCCTCGTAATTGTCGTCGTTGATCTGGACCATCGGGGCATTGGCGCAGGCACCCAGGCACTCGACCTCGGTCAGGGTGAACAGCCCGTCGGGCGTCGTATGGCCCTTGATCAGCCCGCGATTCTTGCAAGCGGCGAGCACGTCGTCCGAGCCGCCGAGCAGGCACGGCGTCGTGCCGCAGACCTGGACATGATAGCGGCCGACCGGCGCCATGTTGAACATGGTGTAGAAGGTCGCGACCTCGTAGACGCGCATGTACGGCACGCCGATCTGCCGCGCGACGAACTCGATCACGGGAACCGGCAGCCACCCTTGCGTATTGGTGTCGGCACCGACCTGGCGCTGGGCAAGATCGAGCAGCGGCAGCGATGCCGACTGCTCGCGCCCCTTGGGATAGCGCCCGAGGATCTCGGTCGCCTTTGCCTGGTTCTCGGCCGTCCACGCAAACGCGCCCCAGCGCGCGCGGGTCTCAGCCTCGTCGGGGATTTGGGGTGCTTCAGCCATTAGCGGACAAACTCCACGCGCTCGACCTTGCCGGCGGCGAAGGAATAGATGGAAACCACGTCGAAGGGCTCTGCACTGGGCGATCGCCACACTTCCTCGAACAGCACGACCTTGTCGCCGACGACATGCGTTGCCTTGACGATCGCCTTGTTCTCCGGAAACTCCGCGAACATCGCGCGCAGGCCCGAGCGAACGCCTTCGCGCCCGTCGCGCAACACGTCACCGCGATACAGCGCTTCGGCTGCATCCTCCGTCATCAGATCAGCATAGCCGTCGGCGTCACCGGCATTGTACCGGTCCATCAGGCGGGTAACGAGATCGAGATTGTCGGCGCTCACCGGTCACACTCCCCGAACACGATATCCATCGCGCCGAGAATGGCGGTGGTGTCCGCGAGCATGTGGCCCTTGGCCATGAAGTCCATCGCCTGGAGATGGCTGAACGCGGTCGGGCGGATCTTGCACCGGTACGGCTTATTGGTGCCGTCAGCGACGAGATAGACGCCGAACTCGCCCTTTGGGCTCTCGGTCGCGACATAGACGTCGCCGGCGGGGACGTGAAAACCTTCGGTATAAAGCTTGAAGTGGTGAATCAGCGCTTCCATCGAGCGCTTCATCTCGGCGCGCTTGGGCGGCACGACCTTGCGGTCGAGGCTGGCGATCGGCCCTTCGGGCATTTCGTTCAGGCACTGCTTCATGATCCGCATCGACTGGCGGACTTCCTCGACGCGCACCATGAACCGGTCATAGCAATCGCCGCGCGTGCCGACCGGCACGTCGAAATCCATCTTCGCATAAACGTCATAGGGCTGCGCCTTGCGCAGATCCCAGGGGATGCCCGAGCCGCGGATCATCGGGCCCGAGAAGCCCCATTTGATCGCGTCGTCGCGGCTCACCGTCGCGATATCGACGTTACGCTGCTTGAAGATGCGGTTGTCGGCGACGAGGCTGATCGCATCCTCGAAGAGGCGCGGCATGCGCTTGTCGAGCCAGTCCGCAATATCGGTCAGCAGCTTGAGCGGCGTATCCTGGTGCACGCCGCCCGGCCGGAAATAGGCGCTGTGCATGCGCGCGCCGGAGACGCGCTCGAAGAAGTTGAGGCAATCCTCGCGGATCTCGAACAGCCACAGGTTCGGCGTCATCGCGCCGACGTCCATCACATGGCTACCGAGGTTGAGCATGTGGTTCGAAATGCGCGTCAGCTCGGCGAAGAACACGCGGAGATACTGCGCGCGGATCGGCACTTCGAGATCGAGCAATTTCTCGATCGCCAGCACGAAGCTGTGCTCCATGCACAAAGGCGAGCAGTAATCGAGCCGGTCGAAATAGGGCAGCGCCTGCATATAGGTCTTGTATTCGATCAACTTCTCGGTGCCGCGGTGCAGCAGGCCGAT
>CAISGR010000128.1 GCA_903884945.1 uncultured bacterium | reverse complement strand
TCATGCCGTTTTCGACCGCCTTCATGAGCTCGAACATCGGAATGCTGGTGCCATCGGTCTTCTACAGCCTGACCCTGATTGCGATCGGGCTGCTCAATATCCGGCTGGTACTGCTCGCCACCTCGCCCCCGGTAGTATCGAGCGATGTTCCCGCAGCCGCGGTCACCCTGGTCCGGGCGCGAGGGCCGGCGGTCGTACTGGGCGGCGCGTGCGCCCTGTTTGTCGCGTTCATCGATCCGCGCTTCAGTCAGGTCGCACTGATATCGATCCCGCTGTGGCAAAGCCTGTTGCGCCGGCGTGCCCTGCGCCACCTGGCGCGCCCCTGACGCGCGACGCGGCCGGGCGGCGCGACCGCCATTGGCGGCCGCGCCTAATCTCAGCGGCAGCGCGTGTTGTTGGCATCGATCGACGCGCCGGCAGCGGCGCCGCCGGCCGCGCCGAGCAACGTGCCAAGCGTCTTCGAATCACCGGGGGCAATGATATTGCCGAGCAGACCGCCAACGGCAGCGCCGACTAGCAGGCCGGTGGTCCCGTCCGAGCGCCGGCAATAGTAGCGCCCGTCCTGGCCGCGGTAGACGCGATCGTTGCGGCTCAATCGGCGCTCCCGATAGCGCGGACTATCGCGATAATATTTGTCGGCATAGTAGCCGCCATATTGAGGATCGGGGTTATTATAGTCGTAGTGACGGTAGCTGTTATACCTGGGATCGACGCCGGCGTCGCCATAAGTAGAGCAGCCCGCCACGAGCGTTGTTGCGGCCAGCAGGCCGATCATGAGCGTGCGCATCGCTATTTCTCTCCCTTGTTGAGCCACCGTAACGCTTTTTCCGCCGAATTGGTTGCAGGCACCATGAACGTGGCTGCGAGTCGCACAGCTCCATTTTTTGTGCAGTGCAGCAACAAAGACCGTATCATGGGTGTTATAGAAGCGGACTCGGCGCCCCAGAGCGGGCGTTCACGACGGAGAATCCTGGACCATGAGAAGCATCTCGGACACGATGAGACGGATGGCGGCGTTCCGCGCGACGGCACCGGGCGTTCGCGTCGATCCGCCCGCGATCACCCCGCATCGGACGCTCGAGACGCTCGAGGGATTCGGCACCAACCCGGGGGCGCTGCTGGCGAAATATCATGTGCCGGCAGGGCTGGCCGCGCAGGCGCCGCTGGTCGTCGTGCTGCATGGCTGTACGCAGAACGCCGCGGGCTATGATCAGGGCGCCGGCTGGTCCGCGCTCGCCGATCGCGCTGGCTTTGCGGTGCTGTTCCCGGAGCAGAAGCGCGCGAACAACCCCAATCTGTGCTTCAACTGGTTCATGCCCGAAGACACCAAGCGGGGCGGCGGCGAGGCAATGTCGATCCGCGAGATGATCGAGGCGATGATCGTGGCGCACGATCTCGACCGCGCCCGCGTCTACATCACCGGCCTTTCTGCAGGCGGAGCGATGACTGCGGTGATGCTGGCGACCTATCCCGAATTGTTCGCTGGCGGCGCGATCATCGCCGGTCTGCCGTTCGGATCGGCGCGCTCGGTGCCCGAGGCGTTCGACCGCATGCGCGGGCACGGCGGCCCCGACGACGCGACGCTCGCCGCGCTGGTGAAACGCGCCTCGAACGGCCATGACGGGCCCTGGCCGACCGTGTCGATCTGGCATGGCACGGCGGACCAGACGGTCACCTTCGCCAATATGGACCGGATCGCCGCGCAATGGCACGGTATCCACGGCACCGGCGCGGCACCTGACCGGACCGAGACGAGCGGCAGGCACACCTATACCGCATGGCATGGCGAGGACGGCCGCGTGGCGATCGAACTGCACGAGATCGACGGCATGGGTCATGGAACGCCGATCGATCCGGCCGGACCCGACGGGCTGGGCCGCGCTGCGCCGCACATGCTCGACGTCGGAGTGTCGAGCACAGCGATGATCGCCCGGTCCTGGGGACTGGTGGATGCTGCCGAGGCAAAGGCTCCGGCACGGTCGCAGCGCCCGGTTGCGTCCCCGCGCCGGCCCATCAGGGCAACAGCCGCGCCGCATGCGGGCGGGGTGCAGAAAGTGATCGAGGATGCCCTGCGGGCCGCCGGACTGATGCGCTGATCCGCACCGCGGCCGATCAGGGTCGTGCAATTGTCAAATTCTCCGGCTAACCTCTGGTCGTCATATCGGCGGCACGATCGGGAGACGGGACGATGGAGGGCAAGCGCATTCTGGTCGTCGGGCTCGATCCGGCGGTGATCGATTTCAGCACGCCCTTTTTCGCCGACAAGCCCTGGATCAATGCCGAGGTGATTCATGCCGGCCTTGCCCGGGACAAAGCCGCGCTCGCGGCGCACCGCCACGAGACCGACCTCTGCATGATCGACATGGGCGAAACCGCCGAGGCGGTGACGGCAGCGGCCCTGGCCGAGCGGCATTACGATGTGGTGGTGTTCGGCGCTGGTGTGCGCAACGATCCGCAGCACCTGCTGCTGTTCGAGAAGCTGATCAACCTGGTGCACCGGGAGGCGCCGGGGACGCGGATCGCATTCAACACGCGACCCGATGATACCGCGGATGCGGCGCTGCGATGGGCCTGATGCGTCTCCCGATCGTTTTTTCCCGGCCCCCGGCAAGCCTGGACGCCAACCTGAGGAGCAAGCAGCGATGGTGATGCCCCACGGGCCGAACCGAGAGCGGTCGAACTGCCGTTCCGGCTCCGCCCAGGCGCTGGCCGTCGCTGCGTTGCCGCAAATCTCCACACGCTGCCCGGACAAGGGGGACGAATGACGACATCCAACGACTATGTTCCGCCCAGAATATGGACCTGGAACAAGGAGAATGGCGGCCGCTTCGCCAATATCAACCGGCCGATCGCGGGCGCAACGCATGAAAAGGACCTGCCGGTCGGCAAGCACCCCCTGCAGCTCTATTCGCTCGCCACGCCCAACGGGGTGAAGGTGACGGTGATGCTCGAAGAACTGCTCGAGCTGGGCCATGCAGGGGCTGAATACGACGCATGGCTGATCCGGATCAATGAGGGCGACCAGTTCGGCAGCGGTTTCGTCGCAGTGAATCCCAATTCCAAGATCCCGGCACTGATGGATCGCAGCGGCCCCGAGCCGATCCGGGTCTTCGAATCCGGCGCGATCCTGATGCATCTTGCCGAGAAGTTCGGGGAGTTCCTGCCGACCGAGACCGCAGCCCGCGCGGAATGCCTTTCCTGGCTGTTCTGGCAGATGGGCAGCGCGCCCTTCCTCGGCGGCGGCTTCGGCCATTTCTACGCCTATGCGCCGTTCAAGATCGAATATGCGATCGATCGCTATGCGATGGAGGTGAAGCGGCAGCTCGACGTGCTCGACCGCCGGCTGGCCGAGAGCAGATATCTCACGGGCGACAGCTATACCATTGCCGATATCGCGACCTGGCCCTGGTATGGCAGCCTGGCGATGGGCCTCGCCTATGATGCGGGCGAGTTCCTGCAGGTGCAGGACTACAAGCATGTCCAGCGCTGGACTGAAACGATCGCGGCGCGGCCTGCCGTCATCCGCGGGCGGATGGTCAACCGGGTGATGGGCGAGCCCTCGAGCCAGTTGCGCGAGCGGCACGACGCCGATGACTTCCTCACAAGGACCCAGGACAAGCTGGAACCAACCGCGTGACCGACCGGGCGACGCAATGAAATGACGGTGCGCTCGAACCTGTCGCTGCTCGCGCTGCTCGGGGCCGCCGCCTCGGCCTCGCTTGCCCCTGCCCCCGGGCCGCTGAAGCTCAACGATCTCAGCGTGGTCGGCACGCACAACAGCTACAAGCTCGCGATGCCGCCGGAGACGATGGCGAGGATTCGCGCATCCTACCCGGCGATTGCCACCATGCTCGACTACGCGCACCGGCCGCTGGGCGAACAGCTCGACGCAGGCGCGCGGCAGCTGGAGATCGACGTCAATTATGATCCGGAAGGCGGCCATTACGCGCGCGGCTCCAGCGACCCTGCGCTGCTCAAGCCCGGATTCAAGGTGCTGCACATTGCCGGCCTCGACACGTCGAGCAGTTGCGTGCTGCTGACCGACTGCCTGCGGATCATCCTGCGCTGGTCGACAGCGCATCCCGGGCATGTGCCGATCATGCTGATGTTCAATGCCAAGGACGACCGGAACGCCTGGCTCGGCGGCATCGATTCCCTTCCCTTCGACGCCGCCGCGTGGGACTCGCTCGACGCCGAAATCCGGTCCGTGATGCCGAAGCACAAGCTGATTGTGCCGGACGAGGTGCAGGGCCATTATCCGACGCTCCGCGCGGCCGTGCTGGCGAACAACTGGCCGACCCTGGCAAAGGCGCGCGGGCGCTTCCTGTTTGCGCTTGACGAGAGCCCGGCCAAGGTGGCGGCCTATCGCGGCACGCGGCGCTCGCTCGAGGGCCGCGTGTTCTTCATCAATACCGACGAGGACTCGCCCGCCGCCGCCTATCTGACGATCAATGACCCGATCAAGGAAGGGGACCGGATCAGGCGCGACGTGATGGCGGGTTACCTGGTGCGGACGCGGGCCGATGCCGACACGAAGGAAGCGCGGGCCAACGATCCCCGGCGCCGCGATGCCGCCCTGGCGAGCGGCGCACAGTTCGTCTCGACCGATTATCTGTGGCCGGACCCGCGCTTTGCCGGCAGCTATCGGGTCAGGTTGCCGGGCGGTGTCGCCGCCCGGTGCAGCCCGGTACGGGGCAGGGCCGAGTGCCCCGACGCGGCGCTGGAACATGTACGATAGCGGCTCGTTCACCCGGAGAGCCGCAGATCGCGGCAACAAGGGGTTAAGACGATGACAGGAATGATCATGACCGGTGCGCAGGCTCGATGGACGGTGCTGGCAGTGTTGGCGGTATTGGCTGCCCCGGTCGCGCCCGGCTTTGCCGCCGGCACAGGGCAGGCGGGACCGCCCAAATCGACCGGCCAGGAAGCGGGGCAGATCGTATCCCAGCCGGTGCGCGATGTCGGCATCGAAAAGACCAAGATTCCACCCCTGCTGATCGAAGTGAGCAAGAACCCCTATGGCATGGGCGGCGCCGGAACCTGCCGGCAGATTTCGAACTCGATCGCCGACCTGACCGACATACTCGGCCCGGATTACAGCTCGGTAGCCGTACCCGCGAAGCGCAACCTGGCCAAGGCCGGCGGCCAGGCCGTGGTGAATTCGCTAATTCCGTTCCGCGGGCTCGTGCGCGAGGTAAGCGGCGCCGCACCCGCCGAGCGGCGCCTCAATGCAGCCATCGACGCGGGCATTGCACGGCGCGGCTTTCTGCGCGGGCTGCAGCGCGCCCGAGGTTGTCGGGGCTAGGACGATCAGCGCTGCTCCTGCCTGAGGCGGGCATCGAGCAGCGCCTGATATTTGTCCGCATAGGTCTGGCAGGCAGCCGGATCGATATAGGGATTGGGCGTTGGCGAGCGGCGCAGCCGTGCGACCTTGAGATCGCCGCCGGATTGATCCGGATGGGCGGTAATGAGGATATCGCAGGGCAGTGCCCGGACGAGCGCAAAGGTGGATCGGAACGCAGCGACGACCGGGCGATGCGCCGGATCGGTAAAGCGATAGCCCTCCGCCGAGATCGGGTTGAGGCTGGAGGCGAAGACGATGTCGAGGCACCTGCCCTGCACGCATGACGGCCAGGTCCAGCTCATGCTGCCCATCGTGTGCCCGGGCGTCGCACGGGCGGTGACGACGGTGCTGCCCAGCCGGATCCTTTCGCCATCCTTCACCGCCCGAAGCCGCGGAACCGCCGGAAAATTCTCCAGCTGACCTGCCTGCGGATCGCCGTCACTGCCGTGACCGGTGCGCAGTTCAGCCGCGGCCGGGGCGCTGGCCAGGACGGTCGCCCCGCTGTCGCGTACGAGCGCTGCAAGCCCGCCCGCGTGATCGAAATGCGGTTCAGTGCTGAGAATGATCTTCACGTCCCGCACACGAAAGCCGAGCCGACGAATATTTGCCTCGATCGCAGGGACCGCCTGGGGCACGGCACCATCAATCAGGATCAGCCCGGCATCCGTGCGGATGAGAGCGACATTCAGCCCGGCGAAACCAACCAGATAGGTCTCGCCATGAACATGGACGGGCACCTGGGGCCCGAGCCAGCGCGCTGCGGCGGCGGGCGCGATGGGGCGGAGCAGCGGATCGTCTTTGGCGGCGGCGCCGGCCCCTGCCCCCGCACTCATGGCAAGCGTCAAGGCGAGGGTCATCCCCGCAACGGCATATTTGCTGATGATCATAGGTCGCTCCTTGTTCCGCCACACGGATGCGGGTGCGACCGGCGACGCGCAAAGCATCATATTTCGCAGCAGCCATGAGCGGGATTCATGGCTCGGCACCGGAAGGTCTATTATGCGACCCGACGTCGGGGTCGTCTTTTGCACATCCCCGCCATTCGGGAAGAAGCAAGCTTGCATGGAAACATGCAGACTCTGTTCTACGATTGTATCGCAGACATCTTCGCCACCCCATGCCACATCTCGCCCCGGAATGCGCTGAACAGAGTTTTGAGAAGCGACTCTTTTCCTCGACACGCCTTCTATGTGTCTTGCCCTATTACTTGCCGCTTCAGGAAGGCGGACGGACTGCTTATGGCCGAGACGCCATTCTTCAGGGCGGCGATTGCGTAGCCATCGTAACGCGACCTTCGGGTCGGCGAGCACCGGCGCGTATAATAGCCGACAACCGGCGCTGCGCCGCGGCGGCGAGGCAGGAAAACCCGGGCGACGCGCACCCGGTAGCCGGCTGCGCACTGGAACATCGTCGGCTTGATGGGGCTGACCGCCTCCGCCGCCCCCGCCTCCACCGCTGCGGCGAAATCCGGATGAGCGACGAGCCAGCAATACAGGGTCGCCAGACTGACGGCGAAGAACCGCGCCAGCAAGGGCTTGTCTACACCGAGACGGCAAAGAGCCAGGGCCTTGCCGGCATATTCGGCGCGATAGAGCGTTGGGCGTGCCATCGGGCGACCCTGCCCATGGCCCCGCAATGTTGAATCGATCGCCCAGCGAAGGGGCCGCAAGCGGTTCCGCGCTCGCGGCCCCGGCGGATCAGTCCTTCAGGGCGGCCGGAACCTTCCCGCCATTCTTCTCCAGTTCCGCCATGACCGCCTTGTGCAGCCAGATATTCATCTCGGCGCTACCGTCCTTCGCGCCGCCATAGCCGAGCTCGGTGGCGAGTTCCTCGCGGTTGTGCAGGCTGGAATCGAGATCAAGCAACTTCATCAGGTCGACGATCGAGGTGCGCCAGTTCAGCTCGGGATTACCCTTGTCGGTCGAGATCTGAACGAGGACCGCTTCGACATCCACGGGCGCCGGGGCTGGTGCCGGCGCGGCCGGGGCAGAAGGCGCTGTTGCGGGAGCGGGAGCCGGCACCGGCGCTGGCGAGGCTGG
>CAISGR010000127.1 GCA_903884945.1 uncultured bacterium | reverse complement strand
GCCGGTTGCAGGAATCGAACCCGCGACCTTCGGTTTACAAAACCGCTGCTCTACCAGCTGAGCTAAACCGGCATTGGGGCGCGAGCCCCGATTCATCTGGGCGGCTCAATGCGTCAGACGACGCCGAAGGTCCAGCCCTCGTGTCGCACAATCTCGTGGGTCAGGCCGGGCGGATGCCATAATTCAGCCCGACCAGCATTCGCGCGAAGCCAGGCGGCTGTGAGGATCGCATCGGTCGCGTGATCGGTATAGCGGGTGAGCGGGACATGCGGCTGCGACCCGATCGCCGCCAGCGCCGCGTCGAGCGCCGGGCCGTCGCGGAACTTGCTCAGGCCCTTGCGCAATCCACCGGCGCGCGCGGCGATCGCGGTATAGATTTCGACGACTAGCGCACCTGACGTCGGCAGCGGGTCAAGCGGCCAGACCGGGATCGCATTGCCGAGGTGATGCAGCAGGCGCATGCCCGCAAAGCTCGCCTTGGCGACCTGCGCCGCGCCGATCGCGTCATAGATGCTGGCGGGCTTGTGTCCGCCGGTTGCCCGGTACCGCGCTTCGCATTGGCGGAAATACATGAAGTCCGCCTTGGTGCCGTCGGCCGCACCGAGATAGAAGTGACGGCCGCGCCGGGACTCGAGAAAGGAGGCGGCGCCGAGATCTTCGTCCGGGCTGGCGGCATCGACATAGGCCCAGAAGGCACGAGGGGTAGTGGGCGTATCCTCGCCGGGCAGATAGGCGCCGCGCTCGAAGCAAGGCGGCGAGAAGGTGAAATCGAAACCGACCAGCAAGGGCTCGTCGGCACGGGCGCGGAGCCATTCGAGGATTTCGGTGCGCGACCATGCCTTGTGTGGCGGGTCGACCAGCACCGGCGCGGCATCGCCCGCTTCGCACACGGCGAGTGCAATCCCCGGATGGCGAGAGCCCTTCGCGCCCGACCAGTCGATCGCCGCGAAGCGGGTAAAATGTGGCGTCACGCTTTCTTGCGCGGCTTCGGCCTCGGGCGGGCGGCGGTCCAGTCGCGCGACCGCTCGATCGTCGCCAGCACGCGCTCCGGGTCGGCGCTGTCATAGCGGACGAGCAGCCCCGGCCAGCCATGATAATGCGGCGTCTGCCAGAAGGTCTCGGGGTCGGTCTCGATCAGCATGTCCTTGGTGTCCTGGTCGATCGCCAGCACGAACGACCCTTCCTCGCGGCTCGGATGGAGAAAGGCGCGGCCGTTCGACATCACCTTGATCGCCGGCTTGCCATAGCTGGTCGAGAGCTCGGTATCGGCCAGTCCGAGCGCGAAGGCGGTGATGCTGTTCCAGTCGAGGCTCATTCCCCGCGCTCCTTCAACTCGGCCCAATGCGCCATGCGCTCGGCGATCCGCTTTTCGATGCCTCGGTCCGTGGGTTTGTAGAAGGTCTCGGGTCTCATCTCAGCCGGCCAGTAGTTCGACCCCGAGAAACCCTCATCGGTATCATGGTCATAGGCATAGCCCTTGCCGTATCCGATGTCCTTCATGAGCTTCGTGGGCGCGTTGAGGATGTTCTGCGGCGGCATCAGCGAGCCGGTCTCCTTCGCGCTTCGCCACGCGGCGCCCGCGGCCTTGTAAGCAGCGTTCGATTTGGGGGCGACGGCGCAATAGAGGCAGGCCTGCACGATCGCGAGTTCGCCCTCGGGCGAGCCGAGAAACTCAGAGGCATCTTTGGCGGCCAAGCATTGTACCAGCGCATTGGGGTCGGCGAGGCCGATATCCTCGCTGGCGAAGCGGGTGATGCGGCGGAGTACGTAGAGCGGCTCCTCGCCCGCGGTCAGCATCCGCGCGAGATAGTAAAGCGAGGCCTGCGGGTCGGAGCCGCGCATCGATTTGTGAAGCGCCGAGATGAGGTTGTAATGCCCCTCGCGATCCTTGTCGTACACCGCGACCCGGCGCTGCAGGAATGCCGAAAGCCCGGCGGGATCGAGCGGCTCGGGCAGGTCGACCGAGAAGAGCGTTTCGGCCTGGTTGAGCAGGAAGCGGCCGTCGCCATCCGCGCTGGCGATCATCGCATCGCGCGCCTCGGCGGTGAGGGGCAGCGGGCGTTCCTCGATCTCCTCTGCGCGGTCGAGCAGCTTTTCGAGCGCGGTGCGATCGAGCCGCTGCAGGATCAGCACCTGGGCGCGGCTGAGCAAGGCCGCATTGAGCTCGAACGACGGGTTCTCCGTGGTCGCGCCGACCAAGGTAACCGTGCCGTCCTCGACATAGGGCAGGAAGCCATCCTGCTGCGCGCGGTTGAAGCGGTGGATCTCGTCCACGAACAACAGGGTCCGCTTGCCGATCTTCGCATGCTCGCGCGCCTCGGCGAACGCCTTCTTGAGATCGGCGACGCCAGAAAACACCGCCGAGATCGCGACGAAGCGCAGGCCCACCGCATCGGCGAGCAACCGCGCGATCGTCGTCTTGCCGGTACCGGGCGGCCCCCACAGGATCATCGACGAAAGACGACCGGCTGCCACCATCCGCCCGATCGCGCCCTCGGGACCGGTGAGGTGCTCCTGGCCCACCACATCCCCGAGCCGCGCCGGGCGCAGCCGGTCGGCGAGGGGCGCATTCTCGGCAAGCGCCTCGCGGGCGGGGGGATCGAAGGTCGCGAAAAGGTCGGCCATTGCTGCAAGATAGGCGAGGGGGACGCCGGCCACCACCCCATCACGCCGGTCTTCATGCGGTCGCTACGGTCCCAGGTCACAATTCCGCCTGCCGACCGGTCGCCCGCGAATATCGCAGTCATGCTCTTGCCAAAACCGATTTAAGATATATCTTAGTGATATCGTGACACAGAAAGGACTAACGAAAATGTTTCATCATCATCCACATGGCCGGCATGGCGGTCCCCGCGGCGGGCGGTTCTCGCGCGGCCCCTTCTCCTTCCAATGGGAGGTTCGCGGCGAGGGCGATCGCGGCGGTCGCAGCCGCCGAATGTTCGACGGCAGCGAACTCCGGCTCGTCCTGCTCAAGCTGATTGAGGAGCAACCGCGGCATGGCTATGATCTCATCCGCGAAATCGAGGAGCGCACCAGCGGTGCCTATGCGCCGAGCCCCGGCGTGATCTACCCCACCCTGACCATGCTCGGCGACATGGGCCTGATCGAGGAGCAGAAATCGGAGGGCGCCAAGAAGCTCTTCGCGGTGACTGTCGCGGGCCAGGCGCTGCTGACCGAACGCGAGGAAGAGGTCGAGGCGCTATTCGCGCGGCTGGCGGATCTTGGCTCGATGCGCGCGCGCACCAGCGGCGGGCCGATCCGGCGCGCCATGGGCAACCTCAAGGCTGTGCTCCAGCAGAAGCTTGGCGAGGAAGAAATCGACGGCGATACGCTCCACGAGGTGGCGGCGCTGATCGATGAGGCCGCGCAGAAGATCGAGCGGCTGAAATAAGGCGTGACCCGCCTGCAATTGTTGCGCCGGCGGCTCGGCATCGCGCCAGCCGCCGGCGGAACCGGCCCGATCAGGGAAAGGAAAAGGCACATGAACAGCGCAACCGCAAGCGTGCCGACGACAAGCGGCAGCAAATATCTCCAGCAATTGTGCAAGCACTGGCAGCACAATCTCGTCGTTGAATTCACGCCCGTGCACGGCACGATCATCTTCCCGAAGGATGCGCGGGGCGCGGACCACCCCGGCGATGGGCTGGTTACCTTCGACGCTGGCGCCGATGCGCTGGAAGTCAGGATCGACGCCACGTCGCCCGAGCAATTAGAGGGG
>CAISGR010000126.1 GCA_903884945.1 uncultured bacterium | reverse complement strand
CCATCGAGGAAGTGCTCTACCCGGCGATGGAGGATCGCGCGCTCGATCTGATGATCGGGGAGGGGCCCTCGGCACGCTCGGTCCGGATCGATCTGCCGCGCTTCACGCTGGTCGGCGCGACCACGCGCCAGGGCCTGCTGACCACGCCGCTGCGCGACCGGTTCGGGATTCCGGTGCGGCTCAATTTCTACACCGTCGACGAGCTGGAAAAGGTGGTGACGCGCGCCGCATCGCTGCTCGATCTCCATGTCTCGCCCGACGGCGCGCACGAGATCGCGCGCCGCTCGCGCGGCACGCCGCGCATCGCCGGGCGGCTGCTGCGCCGGGTGCGCGATTTCGCCAATGTCGCCGGCCGCGAAACGGTCGACGCGATCGCGGCGGACGCGGCGCTCAACCGGCTCGAGGTGGACAAGCTCGGCCTCGACCTGATGGACCGCCGCTACCTGATGATGATCGCCGACGTCTATCGCGGTGGCCCGGTCGGGGTGGAGACGCTGGCCGCGGGCCTGAGCGAACCGCGCGACACGATCGAGGAAGTGATCGAGCCCTATCTCATCCAGCTCGGCCTGATCGCGCGCACCGCGCGCGGCCGCTGCCTCAATGCGGGCGGCTGGAAGCATCTCGGGCTCAACCCGCCGGCCGGCAGCCAGGACGGGCTGTTCGACTAGGCCTTGGGCGCGATGACGGGACGGCGTTGCCGGGCCGGGCAGGGTGTCCGGTCGCGCCGGTGCCGGCGGGTTTCGGCGGGACGGGTCAGTCGTTCGCGGAGCCATGACACCCCGTAGCGTCGCGGCAGCCACCGTTGAATCGGGCCGGGCTGTTGGAATGTCATGCGGTTCACTGACATTTTGCTTCCCAGGGCGTGCGGCCACGCATTCTTAGATAATTTAGTATAATCAATAACTTGTGCGAGAGTAACGGTGATTCGCCGCGTGGCCGCCGGGCTGTCAGGCGCAGGCGTCCGCCCGTGCGAGGAGAAAGGCCCTTTCGCGGGCGTTGCGGGTCAGCCCTGCCGCGGCCTCGAAGGCCGACCGCGCCTCGGCCAGCCGCCCGGCCCGGAACAGGAAGTCGCCCCTGGCGGCCGGCAGCGGCGCATAGTGCCGGAGGGCGGCGATGTCGGCGATCGCGTCCACCAGCCTGAGGCCGGCCTCGGGCCCGAATGCCATGCTGTGCGCGATCGCGCGATTGAGCTCGACCACCGGGGACGGCATCACCGCGCGCAGCCGGTCATAAAGCGCGGCGATGCGCGGCCAGTCGGTATCGGCGGCCCGGCGCGCGCGGGCGTGGCAGGCGGCGAGCGCGGCCTGCAGCACATAGGGGCCGCGGGCGTCTCCGGTGCCGACGCCCTCCCCGGCCAGCGCTTCGGCGCGGCTTAGCGCATCGAGGCCGTGGCGGACCAGCAAGGGATCCCAGCGCGCGCGATCCTGTTCGGTGAGCGGGATGAAGGCGCCGTCCGGGCCGGTGCGCGCGCCGAGGCGCGACGCCTGGAGTTCCATCAGGGCCAGCAGGCCGAACACCTCGGCCGCCTCCGGCGCATTCCCCGGCGCATCGCCGGGCACCAGCCCGGCCAGCATGCGGCCCAGCCTTCGCGCCTCCAGGCACAGGCCCGGCCGGATCAGGTCGTCGCCCGCCGTCGCCGCATAGCCCTCGTTGAAGATCAGGTAGATGACCTCGAGCACCGAGGAGAGCCGCGCCGCCCGCTCGGGCCCGCGCGGCACCGCGAAGGTCAAGCCGGCCCGGGCGATCGCCTTCTTCGCGCGGACGATTCGCTGCGCGATCGTTGCCTCGCTCGACAGGAAGGCGCGGGCGATCTCGTCGGTGGTCAGGCCGCCGACCACGCGCAGCGTGAGCGCCGCGCGGGCGTCGCGCGACAGCATCGGGTGGCAGGCAGTGAAGATCAGGCCGAGCAGCTCGTCGCCGAGATCGTCGTCAAGGGCTGCGACCGCGTCCGCGCCGTCGACCCGGTCTTCCTGCGCATGGCCAATCTCTTCATGCTTGCGCATCCGCATCCTGTCGCGGCGGAGGGCGTCGATGGCGCGGCGTTTGGCGACGGCCATCAGCCAGGCGCCCGGCTTGTCCGGAACCCCCGCCCTGGGCCATTCGGACAGGGCGACGAGCAGCGCATCCTGCGCCAGCTCCTCGGCGCGGTCGACGCTCCGCGTCATGCGCGCCAGGCCAGCGATCAGCCGCGCGCGTTCGATGCGGAAGGTCGCTTCGATCGCGCGGTGCGTCTCGCCGGTGCTGTGCGTCTCGCCTGCGGCCACGCCGCCTTTTCGGCCAAGGCGGCAGGGGAGACAAGCCGGGGGCGCCGCAATCGGATTCGCTGCCACTCGGATCGGACCGCCGCACGCCGACATATGCCTCGCGTCCGGCTCCCGGAAGAGCCCGCGCCCAACGCGCCCGGCGCTTCCCCGGCGAAGGCCGGGGTCCAGGCGCG
Source organism: uncultured bacterium (assembly GCA_903884945.1). Classification (GTDB taxonomy): domain Bacteria; phylum Pseudomonadota; class Alphaproteobacteria; order Sphingomonadales; family Sphingomonadaceae; genus Sphingomonas. The sequence goes on along the minus strand of CAISGR010000126.1, from coordinate 6,589 downwards.
GCGAAGGACATGACGACCCGAAACGCCCGCCACCAGCGTCCCCCGACTGGGCCCCGGCCTTCGCCCGGGAAGTGGAAGGGCTGGAGGACGAGCGCGTCTCGTGCTTCGGCGGTAGGCGGGCCGCCCTAGGCGACGCCGAGCTTTCCGCGCTCGCCCGCGCGGGGCGTCGCAAGCTCTTCGGGCGTCACGAAATCGGCCAGATCCGCCGCCTCGTAGAAGGGCCGGATCTCCATCACGCTCCGGCCCGCCATGCCATTGGGGCAGCGCTTCGCCCAGGCCACGGCCTCGTCCATGTCCCTGACCTCCCAGATCGAGAAGCCGGCGACCAGCTCGCGGCTCTCCGCGAACGGCCCGTCGATGACGGTACGGCCCGGTCCATCGCACACGATGCGCTTCCCCTCGGCGCTGGGCTTGAGCCCGGCCCCGGCCACCATGACGCCGGCACTGACCAGTTCCTCGGTGAACCGGTCCATCGCCTCCCACGCCGCGAGCGTCTCGGGCGTGGCGGCCGGGCCCTGTTCGCTGCCCTCGGTGGCGATCATGAACACCATAACCCGCATCGTCTGTCTCCTTGTTCGAGCCGGCCCCTGTTGGCGTCTCATCGGGACGACGAACGAGCTTGTCGGGAATCGACATGGTCGCGCAAATTTTTTTCGACCGGCGGCGCGCACGGCCGGGAGCGGTCGCCAATGGTGGCGAGACGCGGATCGGGGACCTGCGCCGCCAATTCCCGATCCTCTGGCGTACCGCCCATGCGCTTTTGCGCTCCCTGCGCGCGCTCCCTGTTCGCTCCCCGCGCGAGCGGCGCCTCATGCCACGTCCGGCCGGGGTGGCGACACGATCCAGCTTTTCAATTTCATCGAAGTTCATGGATCATTTTATCTCACTATTTCGGTGAATTGCCCGGTCCTAGAAGGACCTCACGGCGAACGGACCATCCCGCTTCGCCCGGGCAGCCGGGGCAACCGCCCGGAAACATTGATCTTTAACGTGAGGACAGCATCATGAGCTTCGTAACCACCGCAGACGGCACGAACATCTTCTTCAAGGACTGGGGCGCCCGCGACGGGCAGCCGGTCGTCTTCTCCCATGGCTGGCCGCTCAACGGCGATGCCTGGGACGGGCAGATGCTGTTCATGGCACAGAACGGCTATCGCGTGATCGCCCATGACCGCCGCGGCCATGGCCGTTCCGACCAGCCGGCGACCGGCAACGACATGGATACCTATGCCGACGATCTCGCGGCGGTGTTCGAGGCGCTCGACCTGAAGGACGCGATCCTGGTCGGCCATTCGACCGGGGGCGGCGAGATCGCCCGCTATGTCGGCCGGCACGGCTCGGCGCGGGTGGCGAAGATGGTGCTGGTCGGCGCCGTGCCGCCGATCATGGTCGATACGCCTGCCTATCCCGGCGGCCTCGACGTGCCGTTCTTCGATGGCGTGCGCAAGGCGACCGCCGACAACCGCTCGCAATTCTTCCTCGACTTCCCGACCGTGTTCTTCGGCTTCAACCGCGAGGGCGCCACGGTCAGCGAAGGGCTGCGCTACAGCTTCTGGCAGCAGGGCATGATGGGCGGCATCGAGGGGCAATATGCCTGCATCAAGCAATTCTCGGAAACCGACTTCACCGCCGATCTCAAGGCGATCGACGTGCCGACGCTGGTGGTGCACGGCGATGACGACCAGGTCGTGCCGATCGCCCATGCCGGCCTGCTGACCGCCAGGATCGTCGCGAATGCCGAGCTCAAGATCTATGAAGGGGCGCCGCACGGCCTGACCGCCACGCACCAGGACCGGCTCAACGCCGATCTGCTCGCCTTCGCCCGGGGCTGAGGAAAGCGGGAGGCGGGCGCCGCGCGCGCGCGCCTCCCTTCCTCGGCCGCAGGACAGGTCAGATATCGCTCAACCCATCCTCCTCGCGATCGCCGGCGCCGAGCTGCACGAACTGGTCGAGCAGCCAGGACGCCGCCGGCCCCGGCGGGGTATCGCGCCGAAAGACCCCCGCGAAGCGATAGGTGCCGCCCGGATGATCCGGCATCGCGAGGCGTTTCAGCGTCCCGGCGATCAGGTCGGGCTGGATCAGCGGCAGCGGCATGTTGCCCCAGCCGATCCCCTCGCGCAGCAGCGCGTGCTTCGCGCCCAGATCGGCCAGCCGCCAGGTCCGCGGGCTCATCACCGAAAAATCCTGCCCCTCGGTCAGCGGCGAGCGGTCGGTCAGCACCAGCTGGACATAATCCCGCCCCGCGCCCGGGGCGATCCGGTCCATCAGGCCGAGCGGATGGTCCGGCGCCGCCACCGGCACCATCGCGACCGAGCCGGCCGCGACGCACTCCACCCCTTCCACCCCGGCCGCGAGCGGCCCGGAAATGCCCACCACCGCCTCGCGCCCGAGCACCAGCGCGGTGATCGCGCCCAGCGCCTCGACATGGAGCCTGAGCGTCACGGTGGGATATTCGCGCGCGAAGCTGCGCAGCACGGTGCCCAGGCGGTGCGTCGGCAGCATCACGTCGACGGCCAGGTTCACCTCCGCCTCGAGCCCGTCGAGCAGCCCCTTCACCTTGGCGCGCAGCCCGTCGATCCCCTGCGAGATGGTGCGTGCCTCGGCGAGCACCGCACGGCCCGCATCAGTCAGGACCGGGCGCCGCGTCCCCTCCCGGTCGAACAGCGACAGGCCGAGCTGCTGCTCGAGATTGGCGATGCCGTAGCTGATCACCGAGACCGCGCGGTTCAGCTTGCGGCCGGCGGCGGCGAAGCTCCCGGTCTCGACCACGGCGAGGAACACGCGGAGCTGGTCGAAGGTCGGGGTGCCGGGGCTGGCCATTTCAACTCCATCGAACGTTTTGACGCACTTTATCCCACTGATCGCGCATGTCGAGCCCGACTATATCGCTCCCATCAACGCAGGAGATACGACATGATCGACGTCCGACCCTTTGCCAGCCTTGGTGGTGCCAATCATGGCTGGCTCGATGCCAAGCATCATTTTTCGTTCGCCAACTATTACGACCCGAAGCGCGAGAGCTGGGGCAAGCTGCGCGTCTGGAATGACGACACCATCGCCCCGAACACCGGCTTTCCGCCGCATCCGCACCGCGACATGGAGATCATCACCTATGTCCGCGAGGGCGCGATCACGCACCAGGACAATCTCGGCAATCTCGGCCGGACCGAGGCCGGCGACGTGCAGGTGATGTCGGCCGGCACCGGCATCCAGCATGCCGAATACAACAAGGAGGACGTGACGACGCGCATCTTCCAGATCTGGATCCAGCCGAACCGCACCGGCGAGAAGCCGAGCTGGGGTGCGCGGCCCTTCCCCAAGGGCGAGCGCTCAGGCCGCTTCGTCACGCTTGCCTCGGGCTTTGCCAATGACGACGACGCCCTGCCGATCCGCACCGACGCCCGGGTGCTCGGCGCGACGCTGAAGGCCGGCGAGACTGCGGTCTATCCGCTCGGCAAGGCGCGCCGCGGCTATCTCGTGCCCGCCACGGGCGCAGTCGAGATCGACGGCCAGCGCGTCAATGCCCGCGACGGGGCGGCGATCAGCGACGAGGAGACCCTGACCGTCACCGCGCTCGAGGACAGCGAGATCGTCCTGGTCGACGCGGCCTGATCCGGTTGTCGCCGGGGCCGGCCGCCCCGGCGACATCCCGGCTCGCTCCTCCGGCCCGACCGCGCATGGGGCGCCGGCCAGGCAAGGGGGACGGGCGTATCCCAATCGCCGGGCGCGGCGCCGGCCTTATGGCGCCGCGCGGCGCTTCATTCCGGATCGGTTTTTCTTGTTGCGCCGCATGATGGCTCCGCCCCGCACAATCTGATAGCGCCCCGAACATGCCAAGCGCCGCCGCCTCCGCCCGTGAAATCCTCGTTCGCCTCCATGACGTGATGGCATCGCGCACGGCGGCGCAGGCCAAGCTCAATTCAGTGGTGCAGATCGTCGGCGAGGCGATGTCGAGCGAGGTCTGCTCGATCTATCTCCTGCGTGACGGCGTGCTCGAACTCTATGCGACGCGCGGCCTTGCGCAGGAGGCAGTCCATGTCACCAAGCTCGCGCTGGGCGAGGGGCTGGTCGGCACGATCGCGCAGGAGGTCGAGACGCTCAACCTCGACGAGGCGGCCTCGCATCCCGATTTCGCCTACAAGCCCGAAACCGGCGAGGAGAAATTCCACAGCTTCGCCGGCGTTCCGATCATCCGACGCGAACGTGCGGTGGGCGTGCTGTGCGTTCAGCATGCCGATCCCCATAAATATGACGATGTCGAGATCGAGGCCCTGCAGACCGTCGCCATGGTGCTGAGCGAGCTCATCGCCAATGCCGACCTCGCCGATGGCGGCGGCGTCGCGGCGGCGCGTCCGCAATCGACCGCGGCGATGCGCATCCCCGGCCTCAAGCTCGTCGACGGCATGGCGAGCGGCTATGCCGTGTTCCACCAGCCGCGCATCACCATCGAGCATACCGTCGCCGAGGATACCGAGGCCGAGCGCCACCGCGTCTATGCCGCCTTCGACAAGATGCGCGAGCAGATCGAGCGCATGGCGGCGCAGGCCGAATTCGGCGTGGGCGGCGAGCATGACGAAGTGCTCCAGACCTACAAGATGTTCGCCTATGACGAGGGCTGGAGCCGCCGCATCAACGAGGCGATCGATTCGGGCCTGACCGCCGAGGCGGCGATCGAGCGCGTCCAGCAGCGCACCCGCATGCGCATGCGCCAGATCGACGATCCGCTGCTCGCCGACCGCATGCACGACCTGGAGGACCTGTCGAACCGGTTGCTCCGCATCGTCTCCGGCCAGATGGGCACCGCCGCGCAGATGGGCCTGCGCCAGGATACGATCCTGGTCGCGCGCAATCTCGGCCCGGCCGAGCTGCTCGAATATGACCGGCGGCGCCTCAAGGGCGTGATCCTCGAGGAAGGCTCGCTCACCGCGCACGTCACCATCGTCGCGCGCGCCATGGGCGTGCCGGTGCTGGGCCGGGTGAAGAGCGTGCGGCGCCTGATCGGCGAGGGCGACCTGCTGCTCCTCGACGTGACCGAGGGGAATGTCTTCGCCCGGCCGTCCGCGGCGATGGAGGAGGCGTTCGAGACCAAGCTCGAGCTGCGCCAGCGCCGCCGCGCCGCCTTTGCCGCGCTCAAGACCGAGGCCCCGGTCTCGAAGGACGGCCACCGCCTGACGGTCATGGTCAATGCCGGGCTGCGCGACGATGTCGCCGCGCTCGACGTGACCGGCGCCGACGGGATCGGGCTGTTCCGCACCGAATTCCAGTTCCTGATCTCGGCGACGCTGCCGGCGCGTGAGCGCCAGCAGCGGCTGTACCGCGACGTGCTCGATGCCGCGGGCGACCGGCCGGTCATCTTCCGCACCGTGGATATCGGCGGCGACAAGGCGCTGCCCTATCTCAACAAGGAAGATGCCGACGAGGAGAATCCGGCGATGGGCTGGCGCGCCCTGCGCCTCGCGCTCGATCGCGGCGGCCTGATGAAGGTGCAGGCGCGCGCGCTGATCGAGGCGGCGGCGGGGCGCACGCTCAACGTGATGTTCCCGATGGTTTCCGAGCCCTGGGAGTTCGACCAGGCGCGGGCGCTGTTCGAGACGCAGCGCGAGTGGATGAGCTCGCGCGGCCGCACGCTGCCGGCCGAGATCCGCTACGGCGCGATGCTCGAAGTGCCGGCGCTCGCCGAGCAGCTCGATCTGCTGCTGCCCAAGATCGATTTCCTGTCGGTCGGCACCAATGATCTGACCCAGTTCCTGTTCGCGGCGGATCGCGCCAACCCCAGGCTGGCCGAGCGCTACGACTGGCTGAGCCCGGCGATCCTGCGCTTCCTGCGCAAGCTGGTCGGGCCGACTCGCGACGCCGATGTGCAACTCGCCGTGTGCGGCGAGATGGGCGGGCGGCCGCTCGAGGCGATGGCGCTGATCGGCCTCGGGATCGAGCGGCTGTCGATCACGCCGGCTGCCGTGGGGCCGATCAAGGCAATGGTGCGGTCGCTCGACCGCGCCGCGCTGATGACCCATATGGAGACGTTGCTCGCAGCCCCCCCGCGCGACATGCGCGGGGCGCTGGCGGCCTGGGCGACGCAAAGCGGCGTCGAACTGGCATGATCGCGTGACGGTTGGCTTAACGGGGCGTTGACACCACGCGGCCGCTTTGTGAGACACGGTGCGCAGAGCAGGGCTATAACGGGCCGCACCTTCCTGCCGGAGACGAGCATGACCGACACCGATCCCGGTGAAGAAGCGACCTTGTTCCCCAAGACCGCTGGTGAACGCCTGCGTGAGGCGCGCGAGGCCCAGGGGCTGTCGCTTGCCGAGATCGCCGCGCGCACGCGCATCCCGGTCCGCCAGCTCGAGGCGGTCGAGACCTCCAATTTCGCTGCGCTGCCGTCGATCACCTATTCGGTCGGCTTCGCCAAGGCCTATGCGCGCGCCGTCGGCGCCGACGAGGTCGCGATCGCGCGCGACATCCGCGGCCAGAACGACCAGACCACGCGGCGCACCGAATATGAAACCTATGAGGTGACGGACAGTTCGCGCGTGCCGACCAGCGGGATCATGCTGGTGAGCCTGGGCATCGCCGTGCTGCTGCTGAT
>CAISGR010000125.1 GCA_903884945.1 uncultured bacterium | reverse complement strand
GTAGTTGGCGATGTCCTTGACGGTGTTGACTTGAAGTTCCTTGAGCCGGTCCCCGGTAATGGCGGTGACGGCGATCGGCACGTCCTTCAGGCGTTCCTCTCGCTGGCGCGCGGTGACGACAATATCGTCGCTTTGCTGCTGACCCTGCGCATCGCCTGCCGCGGGAGCACTGCCCGCAGCTTGGCCATCCCCTGCTCCGACGGCTGCGGTGGCAGGCACGGCAGGGGCGGCGGTTGTTTCCTGAGCGAAGGCCGGAGCGGCGGCGACGATGGTCGTGGCGACGCCAGCGGTGAGCAAGGTCTTCAGGCGCATTTAGATATCCCCTCTGGAACGGCCGATCGATTGCCGACCATTTGCCCGACGTACCTATAAGATAGCTAGCTATATGATAGCTTCTTCGTTATGCCGATCGGATGATTGCGTTGACCGATCGACACGGAACAGTGGATCGGTCAACGCACGCGCTCAGCGCGGCCCTGTCCCACCCTGCGCCCCACCCTGCGCTCGCGGAGGCGCAGGCAATTGCTGCCGCGATCGCCAAGGCTTTGCGCGGATCACCAGCAGGTGTAGCCGCCGTCCGCCAGCACGATGCTGCCGGTCATCAGGCTGGCCGCGTCGGATGCGAGGAAATGGACCACCGACGCGACCTCTTCCGGCTGGCCCAGGCGCCCTTGCGGCGTGCCGTCGATCCACCGCTGGTACATCTCGCCTTCCTTGTCGGCGAACGCATTGAGCGGGGTCGCGATATAGGTCGGCGCGACCGCATTGACCCGTACGCCGCGCGGCGCCCACTCGGCGGCAAGGCTCCGAGTCAGCTGATGCACGGCGGCCTTGGAGGCATTGTAATAGCTTTGCGGCTGCGGCCGGTTGACGATGAAGCCCGACATCGACCCGACATTGACGATGCTCCCCCGCCCCGCTGCCAGCATGTGCCGCCCGAACGCGCGCGCGCACCAGAAGGTGCCGTTGAGATTGACGTCGAGGACGTTCAGCCAATGCTCGTCGGCGACATCCTCGGACGCGGTTTCGCTGCGCGCGATGCCGGCATTGTTGACGAGAATATCGATCCCTCCGGCCTGCGCCGCGAGCGCGTCGGCCGCGCGCGTCACGGCGGCGGAGTCGGTGACATCGAGCTGAACGCCCGCGACCTCATACCCCTTGGCCGCCAGCCTATGTCTCGCCTTGGCGATGGCGTCCCCGTCGCGGTCGCCGATGGTGATCGCCGCGCCTGCTTCGGCCAGCGCCTCGGCGCAGGCATAGCCGATGCCTTGCCCGCCGCCGGTCACGAAAGCGCTCCTGCCGTCCAGGCGCAGGCGGTCCAGATACAAGCCCGTTCTCCGAGCGATCAGGGGAGGAACGCCGCGGCAGGCATCACGGGCTCGTGCACCGCCTCACCCGCTGCGAGCCGATAGACCTGCCGCGTCTCGCGATCGAATTCGGGCCACGGCAGCGTGCCGGTCTTGGCGAATGCGACCCAGAGACCGTGTATGCGGGTCGCCAGTTCCTGCGGCGGACGCTCGCCGCACAAACCTTCCGGTCCGGTGGCAACCGCCAGCGTGTCGAACACGAACGGTAATTCCATCGCGTGCGCCGCACCGAGTTCGCCTCCGAACAAGGGCGAGCGCCATTCGAATTCGTAGAAATGCGTGCCGC
>CAISGR010000124.1 GCA_903884945.1 uncultured bacterium | reverse complement strand
GGTGCCTCGCGCGGTTCGACGACGGCCGCGTTGGCCGAGACGGCGGGGGCGGTCTCGACCGGTGGCGCCGCGTTGAGCGTCACGGCCTCGTTGGTGCCGCTGTCATCGCTGACATTCGCCATGCCTTCATAGCGGTCGGGGCTCGAATTGTTGCAACCCGCCAGGGCGAGAAGCGCCAATGCGCCGCCTGCGATCGCGATGGTCCGGACGGGCACCCGCTTCGATCCCAACGTCGTCTTCGTCATAGCAACTCCTCAAGCTTGAGCATCTGATTGGCCGAGCGCGCCTCGATCTTCGTGGCCAGGGCGCGATCCCAGCCATAGGGATCGTCACGGAAGTTCATCTGCCCGCTCGAGCTGGCAAAGGCGGTCCAGTAGAGCAGATAGACCGCCACCGGCCTGGTCAGGCTGACCCGCTGCGTGTCGCCCTTGGCCACGCCCGCCGCGATCGCCTCCGGCGTCCAGGTCGGATCGCCCTTCAACAGCAGTTTGGCGAGGTCGGCCGGCTTTTCCAGTCGGACGCAGCCATGGCTGGCAAGCCGGTCGAAGCTGGCGAATTTGGCGCGCGAGGGCGTGTCATGAAGATAGACCGCATAGGCATTGTCGAAATCGAACTTGTACCGGCCAAGCGCGCTCTGCGTTCCGGCCGCCTGCTGGAGGCGGGTGCCGTCGATCACCTTGAAGCCGTTGCGCTTCAGATAGCCGGGGCTCTTGCGCTCTTTCGGCCACAGTTCGTTCGTCGCGATCGAGGTCGGCACATTCCAGGGCGGGTTGAGCACGATGCTGTTGATCGTCGAGGACAGCATCGGCGTCTCATGGCCGGGCCGGCCGGTCACGCCGCGCATCGAGAGCACCGGCGTGTCGCCGTCGAACACCGTCACGATGGCGGCCGCGATATTGACCTGGATGCGGTCGCGCGGAAGTTCCTGGGGCAGCCAGCGCCAGCGCTCCAGGTTCGCCATGATCTGGCGCACGCGGTCCGTGGCGGGCACGTTGAGGGCGGCGAGCGTCTTGCCGGAGACCACGCCGGCCGGATTGAGGCCGTAGCGGCGCTGCGCGCGCTGCACGCCGGCCAGGAGTTCGGCGTCGAAGGTGTCGCCGGTAGCGACGACGGCCTTGTCCTCGATTGCGAGCCGCTGGCGTAGCGCGAGTACACGCGGCCCGGTGGCGCCGAGCGTCAGGTCCGGACCGCTCGCCAGCGTGGGCCAGCCGCCCAGCGCGGCGATCGCGCGATAGGTCTCGAGGCCCTTTCGCAGCCCGTCATAGCCGGCATAGGGTGGCGGAAGCGACGCGATCCAGGCAGCGAGCCGATCGCGCCGCACCGCATCGGCAAAGCCCGGCAGCGGATCATAAGGCGGCGGCCTGAGGCCCCAGTCCTTGTCGAAATCGCTGCCGTCGAGGCGGCCGGCATGGACGGCCCGGGCATGGTCGAGCGCGGCGCGAACCAGTGCATCGCCGACGAGCGGTGCGGCCGGGGTCGGCGGTGCGGACCGCAGGCCCTGCACCATCGCATCGGCCGCGAGGAGCGAGCGAAGCTGGTCCGCCTGGGCTGGGCTCAGCACCGGCAAGGGCGCGGGCCGGGCCGGCGCCTGCGGCGCGACGATCGTCGGGCTGACCGGTGGCGGCACGATCTTCTGCGTGCCCTGAAGCTGCGCGGCGGGCAACGCCGAAAAGCCTGTAGCGGTCAGCGCCAGGGCAGTCGCCCACCGGGCTGCCCTGCCGCGCTTCCCGCGATCCTTACCGATTACGCACATCATGTCGTTCTAAGATCCTTCGACGTTACGGCCATGATACACGCCGCGGCTCGCCCTAGTCTGAACGGGTTGCGGAATGCCAGCGACACCTTGAAATCGATATGGCAGCGGTCAGCCGACCCCACGCGGCGTGACCCTTCCGCGGCGTTCAAGCTGGCCCGGTAAATTGAATCCCCGAAAGGATCCACGCCGCGAATCGCGCGCCGGACGCCGCCGCCGGGGGGCTGCCATGGCGACCGTCGGACAGCATCGGGGGGTATGGCGCCGGGCCGATCTCATTCGTCATGCCTGTAGTCTGCCACGACGCCGGGGCGGACCGCAATCGCTATGCGCCCTTTGCGTCGAGCGAGCGCAGCGCATGATCGATTTCCGCCGCCGACAGCGTTTGCTGCTCGATCACGCAGCGCAGGCCGAGCCCGGCAAAGCCGTGATAGGGCGCCGCCGTCGCGAAAGCGACGATCGAGGCCGCGCGCGGATCGATCCCGCGGACCGCGCCGGCGGGCAACGGCATGAGGGTGCCGAAGCTGCCGGCCCAGGAGGCGGCGACGATCCGGTCGGACTCGTCCACCACGCAGATCCGCGTGCGGGCGCGATCGGCATCGCTGAACAGGTTCCCGTCGGAGATCATCGCGTGGATCTGCCCCTCCCAGTCGAACTCGAAATAGAGCACGCCGGCAGGGGCGCCGTCCTTGCCCTGCGCACGCACGCCGGTGACGAAGACCAGGACCGCGCGGTTTGCCGAATAGGGATTTTCCCACACCTCGTCAGTGAACCAGTCACCGGTCCGGTGGCTTGCCATGGCATTGTTGAACTGAGTGGCGTCGGCGAGGTTGAGCTTGGTGACGCTCGCATCCGGATTGGCCGAGGCGATGACCCGGCCGTCGGCGTCGGCGATGAACGCATTGAGATAATAAGGCGAGGTCTCGGTCAGCAACCTCAGCCGCGCCTGTGCCGCCGCGAGATTTTCCGGCGACGGGTCGGTCGTCGCGGCGACGATCTGGGCGTCGGTGGCGAACAGCCTCAGGTCGATGCTGCGACCATAAAGCACACGCGAGATATTCTGGATCATCGCCTGGGCGAGTTCGATCAGCCTGGTCCCCTCGATCTCGGCCACCATCTCGTCGGCGATCCGCGCCCCGAGCGACAGGCGCTCGAATACATCGGTGCGGAACTTCGTCGAGGAGGCGCGCGCCTGTTGCGCCAGCGTCTTCACCTCCCGGGCGACGACGGTGAAGCCGAGCCCGGCTTCGCCCGCGCGCGCCGCCTCGATCGTGGCGTTGAGGGCAAGAAGGTTGGTGCGCCCTGCGATCTCCTCGCTGGCACCGGCATAATGCTGCACCTCGTCACGAAGGATGGCGAGCAGGGATCGGATGCGGCGCGGCATGGGCAGCACCTAGCGAAAGATGGTTAAGAAGTTCATGCCGGAGCAACCATAATCGTCATAATTGCCCGCTCATGCAGCCGCTTACCTGGTATCGGCGGCGCGTGATGATGGCGTGGGCCAGTGGTTTTCACCGCGTGGCCGATTTCAGCGAGCCAGGCTTGCGCAACGCCGCACCCATTCCCGCGACGATCATTCCCGATGCGATGGAGAATGTCGGCGGTGCGCTGTTCCGTTGCTCCGCCAGCGGCTTTACGCTGATGCCGCCGCCGGCCGGCACGGGCGACGAACTGATGCTGCTGAGCATCGTCTTTCGGCCGACCGTTCGCCGCGATGCGGCGGCGGCGGTGCGCGCGGCGGCCTGACAGGGCGTCGGCACCTTCTTTCAATTCTTCTGCACTGCAACATTATCGTCATCGCGCTGCAACGGCGATGACGCGCCGCGCCCCTAGTCGCGCCGGGACAAGCAGATAAAAGGGGCCTTACCACCATGCCGATCCGTTCGACGATTCTCGCGCTCAGTTGCCTTCCCGCGCTGGCGATCGCCTCGGTCGCACAGGCGCAGACGGTGCCCGCGGCGCCTTCCGAGGCGCCGGTTGCCGCGCAGGGCGCGCCGGATGCGGGCGAAGGCGATATCGTCGTCACCGCCCAGTTCACGCGCCAGGGCGCGATCGAGGTGCCGATGGCGCTGACCGCCTATTCTGGCAGGTTCCTCGACGATCTCGGCATCACCGATTTCGAGAAGCTGTCGCGCTACGTCCCCGGCTTCGTCGTGCAGAACCAGTCGCCGAACAATCCGGGCTTCGTGATCCGGGGCATTACTTCGGACAGCGGCTCCGCGTTCAACGAGCCGCGTGTCTCGGTCTTCCAGGATGGCGTCTCGATTTCCAAGTCGCGCGGCTCCTATGTCGAGCTGTTCGATCTCGAGCGCGTCGAGGTGGCGAAGGGGCCGCAATCGACGCTGTATGGGCGCGGCGCGCTGATCGGGGCAGTCAATATCGTCCAGGCCAAGGCTGATCCCAGCGCGCAATATGGCTATTTCCGGGGCTCCTACGGCAATTTCCACGCCTATCAGGTCGATCTGACCGCAAATGCGCCGATCACCGATACACTCGCGATCCGCATCGCCGGCCGTTCCAAGAAGCGTGACGGCTATGTCGAGAATCTGCTCGCCAAGGCGGATGGCCAGGATTTCAATTCGGTCGACACCCAGGCGGTGCGGGGATCGCTGCGCTGGGAGCCGGGCAGGCTCACTGTCGATCTGATCGGCAATTACCAGGAGGATCATGCCAATGGCACGGCCTTCAAGTCGATCGCGTACAACCCGACGGATCCCGTGACGGGCGCGGTGATCGGCGACCGCGGCCGCAATTCAGGTGCGGCGCTGGCGCCGCAGGCGGGCTTCGAGAATGGCGCACCGCTCGGCCTCGACCGCACCGTCTGGGGCGCGACGGGCATCGCCAATTACGAGATCGACGATCACTGGTCGATCAACGCGCTGGGTTCCTATCGCCACTTCCAGGCGCTTGAGATCTTCGATGCGGACGGCATCTCGCTCCCGGCGCTGACTGCGGCCGAAGATGCGCGCGGCAACCAGACGATGAACACGCTGCGCCTGTCCTACACGTCGGACCGGCTGAGCGCCTTTGTCGGCGGCACCTATTTCCACGAGGACGGGTCGCAGCGGACCCCGACCTCGTTCGACGAGCGCGTCGCGCTCGCCCGGGTCGCGGGGGCGCTCAATGGCGGGGGGCTTATCCCCGGCCGGGCGGCGACCGATCCCGCGCCGCTCAGCGTGCTTGCCAATCCGGCGCTGACCACCCTGCTGGTGCAGGGCGTGGCGGCGGCGAAGGGCGTCGCACTGAGCGGCGCGACCGCGTCGGGGATCGCGGCGAACCTCAAGGCGAACCATCTCGAAAGCTCCACCAACTTCGCCCGGACCAACAGCGTCGACCTGTTCGCCGACGCGACCCTCCATGTGACCGACAATTTCGAACTCGGCGGCGGCATCCGCTATACCCATGACGACAAGTCCAGCGGCATCACCGCCGCCGTGCTCAACGGTCGCTCGATCCTGGGCGGCTTCATCGGCGCGCTGAGCCTGCCGACGGCGCAGCGTGATGCCCTGCTCAGCGCGCTGGCCTTGCCGGGCGCGGTCCTGAACACACTGCCGGCGAGTGTGGTGCCCTATTTCGGCCTGGGGCTTCAGCCGACCGCGGCCAACGGCACGCGCCTCGACCAGGACCTGACCGACTCCGGCTTCACCTGGCGCGCGACCGCGCGCTATGCGCCGAGCAGCGATGCCAGCATCTATGCGACTTATGCGCGGGGCCGCCGGCCCAAGGTGCTGAGCGTCGCCGTGCCGAGCCTTCCTTATGGCGCGCCGAGCTTCAAGGTCCTGCCCGCTGAGACGGTCGACAGCTACGAGCTTGGGGTGAAGACGGCGCTGCTCGACCGCAAGCTCTTCGCCGACGGCTCCGTCTACTTGTATGATTACAGCAACTTCCAGACGACGGAGCAGATCGGCACCCAGTTCGTCACGACGAATGCCGGCAAGGCGCGAAGCTATGGCTTCGAGGGGCAGCTGCGTTATGTGCCGGTCGAGGCGCTCACGCTGTTCGCGACCTATGCCTATAATCACGGCCGCTTCACCGAGGGCGCGCGCGACGGCAACCATTTCCGCCTCGCGCCCGACCATGCCGCCTCGGCGGGCTTCACGCTGAAGCAGCCGGTCGGCCCGGTGAAGATTGATTTCACCCCCAGCGTTACGTACCAGTCCAGCATCTTCTTCGACGATGACAATGATCGGCCGGACCTGCAGACCGGCAACCTGATCCCGGACCTGGTCCAGGACGAATTCCAGAAGGGATATGCGCTGGTCGATGCGCGGCTCGGCTTCGAATCGCCGAATGGTGTCTGGCGGGTCGAGGGCTTCGTCACCAACCTGCTGAACAGGAAATATATCAAGGACGCGGGCAACACCGGTGATGCGATCGGCTTGCCGACCTTCATTGCCGGCGAGCCGCGCTTCTACGGCATATCGCTCACCGTACGCAGCGGCGGGCGCTGATCGCGGTTGCGCGCGGCACCGCTCTGGCGCAGCGTCGGGAACCGTGCGGCCCCGCGGCGGGTTCGGATGCTGACAGGAGAAATGACATGCGGATCTTGGCTGTAGGAACGGCGGCGACGCTCGCGCTGGTGCTCGCGGGATGCAATGACAAGATGCACACCGGTGCGCCCGCGGCGAAGGGCGCGCGCGCCGTGGCGACGCTCCACACGGCGGACGGCGCGGATGTCGGCCGCGCGACCGCGAGCGAAGTCGCAGGCGGGCTGCGCTTCACGATCGACGTGAAGGGGATGCCGGCGGGCACCCACGGCGCGCATGTTCACACCACCGGCACCTGCACGCCGCCCGATTTCGCCAGCGCCGGCGGACATTGGAACCCGACGGGCATGAAGCATGGCTCGATGAATCCGCAGGGGCCGCACGAGGGCGATCTGCCCAATCTGATCGTCGGTACCGATGGTCGCGGGACGCTCGGCATCACCATTCCGGGCGCGACGATGGCGGGATTGCTCGATACCGACGGGTCGGCGCTCGTCGTGCATGAAAAGGCCGATGACCTGATGACGGACCCGTCGGGGAACAGCGGCAGCCGGATCGCCTGCGGCGTCTTCGCGCCAGCGTGATGCCGTGCCCCTCCCCTTCGGGGGAGGGGCTTGGATCAGATCGCCTCGCCGGCCTCCCGTGCCCAATTTTCGCGATTGGCTTCCGCCCTGGGCACCAGCCGGAAGGCAGCGATCCCGGCCGCCAGCGTGATCGGCACGGTCAGCAGCAGCGACAGCACGCCAGTCGACAAGCTACCCGTCAGCGTCGAGACCCTCCCCGCAAGATACGGGCCCATCGCCAGCCCCAGCAGCGTGGTGCCGATGAAGAAGGTTCCGGTTGCCGTGCCGCGCATTCGGGGCAGAACGAGATCCTGCATCGTCGCCGCAGCGGCCCCAAGCGCGCAGGACGCGGTGACCTGTGCGATCGGCAATACGGTGAAATAGAGCCAGAGCTCGTGCGTGGTGAAAGCTATCCAGACGGCCGGTACCGGGGCGACCGCGCCGAAGATCACTACCATCACCCGCCCGTTCGCGAAGCTGCGCCGCAGCCGGTCAGCGACGATCCCACCCAGCGTGACGCCGATGAAGCCGCCCGCGGCGCCGAAGCTGCCGATCAGCAGGCCGGCCGTCGCGGGGGATGCGCCGAGATCGCGCAGGGCATGCGGGGCCGCCCAGAAGCTCACCGCATAGGCGATGAAGGCATTGAGGCCATAGGCGACGACGATGCACAGGAAGGCGGGATTCCCGACGATGAGCCGGAATGTCGGTGGATCGCGTCGCTTGAGCGCGCAGGCCCAGGAGAACACGGCATAGATGCCGATGCCGATCGCCACCCATTGCGGCCAGGGTTCGCCCAGATGGACGAGGCCCAGCACGCAGCCGATGACGATGGCAAGGCCGGCAAGGTTGACGAGCAACGCCCTGATGCCGCCACGCGCCGCGCCGATCAGCGTCAGCGGCGGCAGGATGGTGACGAGTTCGGCGAGGAATTCCCGGAACGGCGCGGGATGGGCTGCCGGCTCCGGCAGACCTTCCGAGGCGCCGCGGGCCGGTTCGCGCAGCGTTGCGATCCATAGCGCGACGAGCAGGCCGGGCAGGCCGACGATCAGGAACGCGGCCTGCCAGCCGTGCAGGCCGAGCGGCCCGCCCTGCGGCCAGGCATGGTTCCAGCGCTGCACGATCAGGCCGCCGATGCCGAGCGAGATGCCGCCGCCGACGTAAAGGCCGGACGAATAGATCGCCAGCGCGGTCGCCCGGAGTCGCTTCGGGAAATAGTCCGAGATGAGCGAATAGGCCGCCGGACTGGCTGTCGCCTCGCCGACGCCGACGCCGATCCGGGCCGCGGCGAGCATGCCGCCGGTCCGGGCGAAGCCGGAAAAGGCGGTCATGGTCGACCACAGCGCGAGCCCGATCGTCATCAGCCGCACGCGGTTCCAGTTGTCGGCGAGCCGGCCGATCGGAATGCCGAACAGCGAATAGAATACGCCGAAGGCGGTGCCGTAGAGAAAGCCGAGATCCTCGTCGCGCAGCCCGAGGTCGCGCTTGATGTCCTCGGCGAGGATCGAGATGACCTGGCGATCGATGAAATTCAGGATGTAGACGAGGAACAGGATGCCGAGGACGTACCAGGCATAGGCCGGCGTGCGCGGGGGCGCGCCGGTGGGGGTGATGGCCATTCTCGCTCTCCCGCGATTATCGTTCTCGACCAGGGGCTAGCAGAGCACCGGCGCACCGGGAAAGCGGTTTCGGATCAGGCGAGCCGCCAGCGCTCGACCACCTCGTAGCGTGCCGCCTCGCCGCCGAGATGGCTTTCGAACAGCGTCAGATAGTCGAGGCGGAACGATGGGCTGGCGAGCCCCGCATGGGCGGCCAGCCACTGGTCGATCTCCGGCCCGGAACCCGCCCCCCGGCTGACCCGGGCGACCGTGATATGGGGCAGGTAGGCGCGGCCCTCGGGCGGCAACCCGATCCGCACGAGTGCATGGTCCACCTTGCGGTGGAGCGCGGCGAGCGCGTCGTGCGGCGTAACCCCCGCCCACAGCGCATTGATCCGGCCGAGTTTGTCGAAGCCGCCGACGCCGGAGAGCGAAACCTCCACGGCGCTGCCATGGACATGGCCCAGCGCCAGGACGATCTCCTCGGCCATGCGGCGATCCACCTCGCCGATATAGCGCAAGGTCAGATGAAGTTGTTCGTCGTCCTGCCAGCGGGCCTGGGGCACGCCATCCATGGTCGCGGCCAGGGCTGCGCGGACTGGCGGGGGCGGGCGCAGGGCGACGAACAGGCGGTGCATGCGGGCGACTCTATCGCGACCTTCGCGATTGTCATCCGCAAGATCGGCGTTTTGTAATAAAGTGTGTCTGTCTCCTGTGGCCTGCAGTTCCCCGATAGTGGCCGATGCCGGATTCTCTTGAAAAGCCCATCGGTAAGGGCGATATTCCGCCTATCCGGCATGATGCCGGGTCAAAGGAGCTTTTTCGTAATGGCTAACTGGTCCGACCCCCGTCCTGGCGCGACGTCGTTCGCGACGGCAACGGGCACGCGCTCCGACGCGTACGACGCGGGTCTCCGCCGCTATATGCTGTCGGTCTACAACTTCATGTTTTCGGGCATTCTGCTGACCGGCCTGGTCGCGATGTTCTTCTCCTGGGGTGGCGTTAACTCGCCGGCCGCTGCCATCATGGGCGGCCCCGGCCTGCTGAAATATGTGATCATGTTCGCGCCGCTCGCGTTCGTGTTCGGCATGAGCTTCGGCGGGGGACGCATGTCGGCCGGCACGCTGCAGGCGATGTTCTGGGGCTTCGCGGTGGCGATGGGCCTGTCGCTCTCGACGGTCTTCCTCGTCTATACCGGCACCTCGATCGCCCAGTCGTTCTTCGCGACGGCGGCCGCGTTCGGTGGCCTCAGTCTCTATGGCTACACCACCAAGCGCGATCTGTCCGCGTTCGGTACCTTCCTGATCATGGGTCTGGTCGGTCTGATCGTGGCGAGCCTGCTGAACCTGTTCTTCCAGTCGGGTCCGTTCGCGCTGGTGATCAGCATCGTCGGCGTGCTGCTGTTCGCCGGTCTGACCGCGTTCGATACCCAGCGCACCAAGAGCCTGTATGCGCAGGTCGCGGGCACCGCTGCCGAGCAGCATGTCGTGATCATGTCGGCGCTGAACCTGTATCTCGACTTCATCAACATGTTCCTGTTCATCCTGCGCCTGTTCGGCAACCGGAACTAGAACGAGGCTCGATCGCTTGAGCGAGAGGCCCGGCGGGGAAACCTGCCGGGCCTTTTCTTTTGTCTCTTCGTAACGCCGGCCTGATCGGCGGCTATCGGGAATATCCATGCGCCTGGCGATAGACGTGCTGCTCGACTATGCGATCGAAGGCTCGGCCGACGTGCTGTTGCTGGTCGAGGCAGCGGCGATGGCCGACCAGCGGCTGGAGGTGCAGGACCTGCGCGTCTACTGCCCCGAGCCGCTCCGTGTGATCGCAGGCGAGGAAGGCATCGGCCAGCGCACCTGGGCACGCGGCGAGGGCGGGTTCCAGGTCGAATATCACGCGGTCGTCGCCATCGACCGGCCCGCGGTGGAACTCGGCGCGCACGGCGCGACGCCGGTTCGGATGCTGCCGGCCGAGACGGTGCCCTATCTGCTGCCGAGCCGCTATTGTGAGTCCGACCGGTTCGAAGGCTTCGTCCATCGCGCGTTCGCCGGGATCGAGGGCGGCGCGCTGGCGGTCGCCCTGGCCGACTGGGTGAGAACAAACCTCGATTATGCGTCGGGCGCCAGCAGCGGCACGACGACGGCCCTGATGACCTTCGCCGATCGCCGCGGCGTATGCCGCGATTATGCCCATCTGCTGGTGGCGCTGGCGCGCGCGGGCGGCATCCCGGCGCGATGCGTCTCGGCCTATGCGCCGGGGGTGGACCCGCCCGATTTTCACGCGGTGGTGGAATTATGGCTGGGCGGCGCCTGGCGTCTGGTCGATCCGACCGGCATGGCGTCCTGCCGTGATCTGGCGCGCGTCGCGGTCGGGCGCGATGCGACCGACATTGCCTTCATGACCGTGTTCGGCCGGGCGACGATGCATCGGCAGACCGTGTCGGTGCGCCGGCTCGACGTCGGAACGTCCTGACTGCAGGTCAGGAACGCATCGCCGGGGTCGCTCGTTCTATCCTCGTAACAGCCCAGGAGAGTGGCGATGACCGAGGACCAGACGACAATCGATCAGAAGGCGACGGCCGGGCAGGACGTCGCGCCGGGCGATCCGGAAGAGAACAAGGCGATTCATCATCCGCGCCAGGAGGCAGGCCAGGATGCCTCCATCGCCGAGCGGCTCGAGCGCAACCCCGAAAGCAAGGAGGCCCGGCTCGACGCAGCGCTGGACGAGTCGATGGACGCCTCCGATCCGCCGGCCTCCACCCAGCCGGTCCATCATCACGCGCCGCCCGAATCGTCCGGCTATGATGCGGCGGAAGAGGCTCGACTCAAGGAACAGAAGCAGGGCTGAGCCGCGACGGCGCCTCGGGCGCTGCCTCAGATATTATACCTATGGCAACGGCCCTTCCCGCGACGCGGGAGGGGCCGTTCCCTCGTGGAATGTTGCGCAAAGAGCGCATTCTCCGCAACTTCCGCTACGCACCGGCAACCGTTCGTCGCAACCTTTGTTGCGTCGCAGCACAAACTATGATTCGATGCTGAATGCCGGGCGACGGCGCGTTAAGCATGGTGTTAACCATCTCGGCGCATCATCGGAACCGGTTCCACAATTGCGGGGTGGGGTAACGGTTATGGGTGCACGGATGAAGCCGGCCAACGGGGCGATGACGCTGGCCGAAATGAAGGAATTCGCGGGGTTCAACTCGGGCACGCAGCGCTATATCCGCCGCTCGCTCGACATCGGCCTCGACCGCGACGACGCGATGACCCGCTGGTCTCGCGACGTGGTGGAAGCCGCGAGCATTCGCGCCCAGGCCCGGCTCTATGTCCGGCTGCCCGAGATTCGGGCGATCATCCCTGACGATAGCGGTCTCGACTCGGTTGAGCCGTTCCTGGCGCCGTTGATGACGGTGACGGCGTTCGATCTGGGGCAGGGGCGTCTCACCACTTTCTCGGCCTATCGCTTCCTCTACGAGCGGCTGATCGGTGCGGAGGTGCGGCCCTGGCTCCCTGCCGCCTTCTGCTCGGCGGCGGCACTGCCGCATCTGCATCCCGATCTGCGCCGCAAGTTGCTCCAGTCGATCAGCGAGGCAGCCGCGACCGCATCGGGCTGGTCGAATCGCCAGCCGGCCTTCTTCCCGAAATGGGTGGAGAAGGTGGAAGCGACGGCCCTGCCCAATTGAACGTCGACGCCCCTCCCGCGCGGGAGGGGCGTCCATCACCTGCAGGCGCGCCAGCCGAACTGCCCGCGCGCGGCCTGGTCCAGATGCAGGTGATCATGATGCGCCGCGTTGTAATCCGGCGACAGGGTCGTCGCGAACAGCCGGCACGCCCCGTTGCGCGCCTGATGCAGGAACGTCGCCTCGGGGCCATTGCCTTTCCAGTCCGCCGCGACCGTGATGTGCTTGCCGTCCGCCAGCCGGAAGCCGGCAATGTCGATTGCGTCGGCGGTGGCGTGCTCGCTCAGGATCGAGCTTCCGGCGATCGGCCGGCAATTATACGTGCCGAGATGCTCGATCGCGACGACCGGGCTGCCCAGCAGGCGGCGCGCGGCCGGCTGCACCACGTCCCATTCCCAGGCTGACAGGGCGGCCGCCACCGGGCAGGCGACGCCGGGATCGTCCGGCGAATAGGGCGTGCGGCGCGCACCGCCCGGCGCGAAGCGAACGCCATCGCTATAGCCGCATGTGCCGGCGCGGACGGGTGCCAGCACGGTATAGCGCACCCCCGCCTTGTCGAGCAGTGCGCGGCATTTCGGGAAATCCTTCGTGAGGCCCGCGAGCTTTAGGCCCGTAAACAGGCCGATCGGCTCGCTCAGGTCCAGCGGTGTCCATGGCAGGTCCTGGGGCCGCCCGCGCAGCGCCGCGTATAACAGCAGGCAGCCCGCAAGCAGGATCGCGGCGACCGTCATGCCGCCGACCAGCCGGCGCAGCGCGCGCATCAGCCCCGCAGCGCGCTCGTGACCGGCTCGAACGTCACCGGATAGCCGAGATCGTCGGGGATGCGCAGGTGCGGGATGCCGTCGATATCGTCGGTCCAGGGCGTTACCGGGCGGATCGGGTAGCGCGCCGCGTCCGCTGCCGCCTCGTCGAAATCGCCGAAGCGCGCGAGCCGCTCGAGGTTGCGGCGGGTGGGGAAGATGATGTGGACCCGGCCGGCATCGGCATCGTCGAGCAGGCTCTGCGCCGTCGCCCAGAACACCCGGACATTTTCGGTGTCGTCGACGACGGGCTCGGGCGCGCCGGCCGGCAGGCGGGCGAGATAGAAGCGCGTATCGAAGATCCGCAGATGCGCATGGGCGGGCAGCCAGCGCGCAAAGGGGACGAGGGGCTCCGGATCGATGGTCATGCCGGCGTCGTGCAGCGCCTGGCCGAACGATTCCCCCGCATGGAGTGCGGTGCGAAGCGTCGCAAGCGCCGCGTCGTCGGGGGCGGGATGAAGCCCGACGGATAGCCCGACCTCCTCGACGGTTTCGCGGATCGCGGCGATGCGCGCGGTCATGTCGTCGGCATCGCCCGGCAAGGTCAGGGCGAGCGCGCGGTCGCCCGGATCGACCCGGCCGCCGGGAAACACCAGTGCGCCGCCGGCGAAGACCATCGCCTTGGCGCGCTCCACCATCAGCAATTCGGGCGCGCCGGCACCTTCGCGGAACAGGACAAGGGTTGCGGCGGGGATGGCTTGGGCAACGTCGGACATGGCGATGGTGTAGGATCAGCTCCGGCACTTGTCATTCCCGCACGGCTCTTCCTCGACCCATTGCATCCGTGCGCCACCATGGCGCATGCTGCGCCCAAAGGTCGCAGGGGGATTCTCGACATGGCGAAGTTCGGATTCATGCTGGCGGGCGCCTGTGCCCTCGCGCTGGCCCAGGGCGTGATTGCCGCCCCGGCCGACCAGAAGGCGACCGAGGCAGCGTTCGATGCCGGGGTGAGTTCGCAGGACCAGCTGGACTGGCTCAAGCAGATGTCGTCGGCCCCCAATCATGTCGGCTCCCCGCACGACAAGGCCAATGCCGAGTTCATGCTCGCCCGGTTCAAGGAATGGGGCTGGGACGCGCATATCGAGACCTTCCAGGTGCTCTATCCGACGCCGATCTCCACCCTGGTCGAGAT
Source organism: uncultured bacterium (assembly GCA_903884945.1). Lineage (GTDB taxonomy): Bacteria > Pseudomonadota > Alphaproteobacteria > Sphingomonadales > Sphingomonadaceae > Sphingomonas. The sequence goes on along the minus strand of CAISGR010000124.1, from coordinate 38,893 downwards.
GGTCGGCCCCGAGCGGATCGTGCTGGGCGGGCAGGAACCGGCGGTGGCGGGAGACGACACCTCGGCCAATCTCGCGGGCGCGCTGCCGCCCTATGTGGCCTTCCAGGGCGACGGCGATGTGACCGCCGACCTGGTCTATGTCAATTTCGGCATGCCGGAGGATTACAAGGCGCTCGCCCGCCGCGGGATCGACGTGAAGGGCAAGATCGTCATTGCGCGCTACGGCGTCGGCTGGCGCGGCCTGAAGCCCAAGCTGGCGCAGGACCATGGCGCGATCGGCTGCATCATCTATTCCGATCCGCAGCAGGATGGCTATGGCGATGGCGACGTCTATCCGAAGGGGGGCGCCCGCCCCGATTTCGGCGTGCAGCGCGGGTCCGTGGCGGACATGCCGCTCTATCCGGGCGACCCGCTGACGCCGGGCGTGGGCGCGACCGCCAGCGCCAAGCGGATCGCGCGCGAGGATGCGCCGACCATTTTGAAGATCCCGGTGCTGCCGATGTCCTATGGCGACGCGACCAGGCTGTTGTCGCGCCTCGGTGGCCCCAATGCCCCGGGCGGCTGGCAGGGCGGCTTGCCGATCGCCTATCATCTCGGCGGCGATGGCGGCGTGAAGGTGCATCTCGCGGTCAAGTCCGACTGGTCGCTGAAGCCGATCTACAACGTGATCGCGACGCTCAGGGGCTCGGTCTATCCGGACGAATGGGTGCTCCGCGGCAACCATCACGATGGCTGGGTTTTCGGCGCGTCCGATCCCCTGTCGGGCAATGTCGCGCTGATGTCCGAGGCGAAGGCCCTTGGCGGATTGTGGAAGCAGGGCTGGCGGCCGAAGCGGACCATCGTCTACGCCAGCTGGGATGCTGAGGAGCCGATGCTGCTGGGCTCGACCGAATGGGCCGAGCAGCACGCCGCCGAACTGAAGGCCAAGGGCGTCATCTATATCAACACCGACGGCAATGGGCGCGGTTTCCTCGGCGCCGAGGGCAGCCATGATTTCCAGCATCTCGTGAATTCGGTCGCCGCCGACGTGATCGATCCGGAAACCGGCGCGACCGTGGCCGAGCGTTCGCGGGCCGCGCTTCGCGTGCGGGCCTTCGACAAGAGCGGCCATGTCGACGACGCTGCGCTGGCGGCGGCGGAAAAAGGTGGCGACCTGCCGATCGGCGCGCTCGGATCGGGCTCGGACTATTCCGCCTATCTCCAGCATCTCGGCCTGCCGGCGATCAATCTCGGCTTCGGCGGCGAGGACGAGAGCGGGGGTGTCTACCACTCGGTCTATGACAGCTATCACCACATGACGACCTTCGACGATCCCGGCCTGAAATATGGCGCGGCACTGGCGAAGACGGCCGGGCGGCTGGTGCTGCGCGTGGCCGACGCCGACACGCCGCCCCAGCGCTTCGGCGATTTCGCCGATACGGTCGCGACCTATCTGGCCGAGGTGAAGAAGCTGGCCGAGGACCGTCGTGGCGAAGATCGCAAGCGCGAGAAGCTGTTGAGCGACGGTGCCTTCCGCCTGGCGAGCGATCCGCTCAAGCCGGTCGCCGCACCAGCGGAGGAGGCACAGACGCCGCACTTCGAACTGGCGGTGCTAGAGGATGCGGTCGACCGGCTCAAGGCGGCAGCGACGGCCTATGACAGCGCCTATGCCGACAAGGGTGCGGCGCTCGATCCGGTGCGGCGCGCGAAGCTCAATGCGCAGCTCCGCGATATCGATCAGCTGCTGCTCGACGATCGCGGGCTGCCCGGCCGGCCCTGGTACCGGCACATGATCTACGCGCCGGGCCGGTTCACCGGTTATGGTGCAAAGACGCTGCCGGGTGTGCGCGAGGCGATCGAGGAACGTCGCCTCCCGGATGCCAATGTCTATGCCGGGCGAACGGCCAAGGTGATCGTCGATTATGCGGCGCGGCTGGATGCGGCGCGGGCGACGATCGAGGGGAAATAGGCCCTGTCGATCGACCCGCGGCAGGGGATCGCCCCAGCCATTCGGCCTGGCCTGGCGCTCCCGACGGCGGCGGTGTGTCTCGAAGCGCTAGGCTTCGCTTGAGCAATCGGAGCGGTTGGTGGAGCTGAGGGGAATCGAACCCCTGACCTCTGCAGTGCGATTGCAGCGCTCTCCCATCTGAGCTACAGCCCCGCTCCACCCGGCCAAGGCCGGAAGCGCGCGTTTAGCGAGCCTTTTCGGGGGATGCAACCGGATCGCCCTCCCTGTCCGAACTTTCGATGCGCCGAACTGCGCGCCAGACGCGGCGAGATATCGCTACGGACCCGTAACTATCGGAACAAACACGGTTTTCATTCCTTTTTCTGCCGACGAGCGAGCGCGAGAAATGCCCGCCGCCACCCGCAGCCAAGGAAGGACGCTATCATGAATAATGGACGCTATCTCCGCAACACCAACCCCCAGGCGGATTACGCCGATCGGGGCGAGGCTGATTTCACGCGCGATTTCGGATCCGGCCAGGATTACACCTATTCGAGCGCGCGCGAATATCAGGCCGCCGGCGAATATGATCGTGGCCGGGGCCGCGACGATGGGCCGCGCGACGATGGTAATTCAGGTTATGCGCAGCGCGATCGGCGCCCCTATGGGCAGGGTCGCGACCAGGGGCTCCGCCGCTATGGCCGCGACGCCGGCTTCCAGGGCAGCTATCGCGGTGGCGACGGTTCGGACGGTCGCCGGTTCACCGATGCCAGCCACCGCGGCTATGGCCGCGGGACTTACGGCCAGCGTGGTGATCGCGAACGGCCGGAAGGCTATGATTATGACGAGCGGGACTTTTTCAGCCGTGCCGGCGACGAGGTGCGCTCGTGGTTCGGCGACGAGGAGGCAGGACGGCGCCGTGAACTAGATTCCCGCTATGACGAGCGTCAGGGCCGGCGCTGGAGCAGCCCGCGCGACGATGATTATCACAGCTGGCGGCGCTCGCAGATCGACGCGCTCGATCGTGACTATGAGGAATATCGGCGCGAGAATCGGTCGAAATTCGACAATGAATTCGGCAGCTGGCGCGCCGAGCGCCAGACTCAGCGTTCCGCGCTGTCGAAGGTTTCCGAGCATATGGAGGTTGTCGGCTCCGACGGCGGTCATGTCGGTACCGTCGACAAGGTGCGCGGCGACCGCATCGTCCTGACCAGGAGCGACACCGACGCAGGCGGCCGTCACCATTCGATTCCCTCGCGCTGGATCCGCTCGGTCGACGACAAGGTGACGATCGGCAAGACCGCCGAGGAGGCCAAGGCGCATTGGCGTGACGAGGAGCGTAACGGCGCCTTCTTCGGTGACGAGCGCGGCGACGGCGGCGCCACCGACGCGCGGCTGTCCGGCCGGAGCTTTTCGGGAACCTATTGACGGTCCACTTTCCTGACCCGCCGGGCGGCTGAAAGCCCCCGGCGGCGGGGGCGAAGGCGAAATGTCGAACCGCCCCCACGCCTCCACCCGTCCGGCGGGAAGGATTTATGCGTTGCAAACTGCAACGCTCCGGCATACCCCATCCTCGAAAACATATGAAGGAGGATGTGCCATGGCCCGTGCCTGGAGCCTGAAATCGCGCCCGAACGGCATGCCGCTGCCGGGCGATTTCGAGATGATCGATCTTCCGCACGCCCCGCTCGCCGAGGGGGAGGTGCGGATCGCGAACCGCTGGCTGTCGGTCGATCCCTATATGCGCGGCCGCATGAACGACGTGAAAAGCTATGTGCCGCCGTTCCAGCTCGGCGAGGCGATGCAGGGCGGCGCGATCGGCGAGGTCGTCGAAAGCAACGCGCCGGGCGTGGCGGTCGGCGACATGGTGCAGCACATGCTCGGATGGCGCGACGAGGCCGTGCTGCCGGGCGCGGCGGTCCAGAAGCTGCCTGCGTTGGGCGTGCCGCCCCAGGCATTTCTGGGCCAGCTCGGCATGCCGGGCATGACCGCCTATTTCGGCCTGCTCGCCGTTGCCGAGGCGAAGGCGGGCGATACCGTCTTCGTCTCCGCGGCCGCGGGTGCGGTCGGATCGACCGTGGTGCAGATCGCCAAGGCCAAGGGCATGACCGTGATCGGATCGGCCGGCGGCAGCGAGAAATGCGGCTGGTGCCGCTCGCTCGGCGCTGATGCGATGATCGACTACAAGGAAGACGGCAGTCTGGTGAAGAAGCTGCTCGCGGCGGCGCCCAACGGCATCGATGTCTATTTCGACAATGTCGGCGGCGAGCATCTCGATGCGGCGCTCGCCGCGGCCAATCTGCGCGCGCGTTTCGCGATCTGCGGGATGATCGACATGTACAACAGCGGCGCGCCGACCGAATTGCGCTATCTCCCGCGCCTGATCGGCATGCGCGTGCGGATGCAGGGCTTCATCGTCAGCGACTATATGGCTGATGCGGCGACCTTCTATCGTGACATGGGGGCCTGGCTCCAGAGCGGCAAGCTGCAGAACCAGGAAACGGTGTTCGAAGGGCTGGAGGCAATGCCCGACGCCTTTCTCGGCCTGTTCTCCGGCGGCAATACCGGCAAGATGCTCGTCAGGGTCTAGCTGCCGCCGAAGCTCGGCCCGCAGCGACCCTGGCCGTCAGCCCCGGCCCTGACCGGTCTCGCCGAATAGTCCGGCGCTCTGCCGCGTCGCGCCCCGGTTCTTCCGCGTATCGGACAGCGCCGGGAAGGGCCGGGGTCCTGCCGGTGCGCCGTGTGATGGCGGCGGCTCGGAAGAGCGTCTCCCGGCCCGTGCCGTCAGATCGCCCCGGAAAAGGTATCGCACTGCGCGGGGTCGCCGCTGTCGAGCCCGCGCTTGAGCCAGGCTGCGCGCTCGGCCGAGGTGCCATGGGTGAAGCTGTCCGGCACGACACGGCCCTGCGCTTCGCGCTGCAGCGTATCGTCGCCGATCGCGTGGGCGGCGGTCATGCCCTCCTCCAGGTCGCCCGGATCCATACGGTCGCGATTTTGCGCGGCCCACACCCCGGCATAGCAGTCGGCCTGCAGTTCGAGCCGAACCGAAAGCTTGTTGCCCTCGGTGCGACTGACATTGGCCATTTGCTGTTGCACCCGGTCCGACGTGCCCAGCAGGTTCTGGATGTGATGGCCGAATTCGTGCGCAATCACATAATCCTGCGCGAAATCGCCCTTCGCGCCGAAGCGATTGGCGAGTTCGTCGAAGAAGCTCGTGTCGAGATAGATGCCCTGGTCCGCCGGGCAGTAGAACGGGCCCATCGCCGCCTGCGCCGCGCCGCAGCCCGACTGGCCATTGCCGCCGTAAAAGACCAGCTTGGGTTGGGCGAAGCGCTCGCCGCTGCGGGCGAACAGCGCGGCCCAGGTCTTGTCCGCCGAACTGAAGGCGTTGCAGGCGGCCTTGCTGGCCGCATTGAGGGTGCAACTCGACCTGGTATCCGTGCCGCCGGCCTGTTGCTCGCCGACCTGCGTCGTCGGCGCCGAGAGCTGGCTGCCGCCGTTCATGAGCGAGGGCAGGCCGCCGCCGAAGATCGCGAGCACGATGAGCAGCACGACGACGCCGCCGCAGCCGAAGCGGCTGAAGACGAGGGGCAGCAGGCCGAACAGCAGGCCGCCGCCGCCACCGCCGCCGAACCCGCCGCCCTGTCCGCGCTGATCCTCGACATTGATGTTGGGATCGAAATCGTCGAGCCGCATGAAAGAGGTCCCCGGGGCTTCGTTGCTGGTGCGGCATGAATGCGCGGCGCGGGCGGACGTTGCAAGGCGCCGCATTCTTTTCCCGCCACGCCGCGGGATGACAATGATTTCATCAAAGGATCGTTGATCCGGCGACGAGGGCAGCGCATGGGCGGAAGCAATGGCTGACCGAGACCCCGCAAAGCATCTGCGCCACGCCGATGCGCTCCCCTTGCCCGATTGCGTCGCCCTGGTGTTGCAGGGCGGCGGCGCGCTCGGGAGCTATCAGGCGGGCGTGATCGAGGGGCTCGCGTCGAGCGGGATCGAGATCGACTGGGTTGCCGGCATCTCGATCGGCGCGGTCAACGCCGCGATTTTCGCCGGCAATCCGCCGCACAAGCGCGTCGAGATGCTCACTGCCTTCTGGGATATGGTGACGGGATCGCTGCCGAGCTTCCCGATCTATCCCGACGATCATCTTCGGGAATGGCTCCACGAATGGTCGGCCGGCTATGTGATGATGACGGGGGTGCCGGGCTTCTTTACCCCGCGCATGGTCTCGCCCATGTTCGCGGTGCCGGGCACGCCCGGCGCGCTCAGCTTCTATGATTCCGCGCCGCTCAGGGAAACGCTCGATTCGCTGATCGACTGGGATTTGCTCAACACCGGCCCGGTGCGCCTGTCGATCGGCGCGGTCGATGTCGAAAGCGGCAATTTCAATTATTTCGACACGACTGAAACCAGGATCGATGCGCGCCACATCATGGCTTCCGGGGCGCTGCCGCCGGGTCTGCCGCCGATCGAGATCGACGGGCGCTGGTGGTGGGACGGGGGACTCGTCTCCAATACGCCGCTGACGCATGTGCTCGATCATCAGACCGAGGCGCTGCTCGCCTTCCAGGTCGATCTCTTCGCCGCGGCAGCGGAACGGCCGCGCACGATCATGGACGTCGCCGCGCGTGAAAAGGAGATCCGCTTCTCGAGCCGCACGCGGCAGGTGTCGGACCAGGTCATGCGCATCCGCAAGGATCGCGAGATCGCGCGCAAGGTGATCGCGAAGCTGCCCGAGGCGCTGCGGGACGATCCCGATGTCCGGGCGCTCGCCGCCAACTCGGCGGAGCATCCGGTCAATCTCGTCCAGCTGATTTACCGCACCAACGCCTGGGAGGGGGGATCGCGCGACTTTGAGTTCTCCGCGCGCACGATGCGCGAGCATTGGCACGCCGGTCGCGAGGCGGTGAAGGAGACGATGACGAATGCGCGGCTGGTCGCCGCCAATATCGAGACCGGCAAGAGCGCCGCATTCGACCTTACGGTGCGATGATTCCCGAACCGAGTTGACCTGAATCGCAAGAGAAGGAGTTTTACCGATGTTCCTCAAGGGCAAGAGTGCGCTCATCACCGGATCGACCTCCGGCATCGGCCTGGCCTATGCCAAGGTCTTCGCTGCCGAAGGCGCGAGCGTGATGATCAACGGTTTCGGCGACGCGTCGGCGATCGAGCAGGAGCGGGCGGCGCTGGAGGCGGCGAGCGGTGCGAAGGCGCTGTACGATGCCGCCGACATGACTGATCCGGAAGCGATCGCGGCGATGGTCAAGCGTTGCCACGACGAGCTTGGCGGTCCCGACATCGTCGTCAACAATGCCGGCATCCAGCATGTCGCGGCGATCGAGGATTTCCCGGCCGACAAGTTCGAGGCGATCATCAAGATCAACCTGACCTCGGCCTGGTACATGATCCGGGCGGCCGTGCCCTATATGAAGGCGGCGAAATGGGGGCGGATCATCTCGACCGCATCGGCGCATTCGCTCGTCGCGAGCCCCAACAAGAGCGCCTATGTGATGGCGAAATTCGGCATTGCGGGCCTGACCAAGACGATCGCGCTGGAAACGGCGACGGACGGCATCACCGTCAACTGCATCTCCCCGGGCTATGTCTGGACGCCGCTGGTCGAGAACCAGATTCCCGACACGATGAAGGCGCGCAACATGACGCGGGAGCAGGTCCTGAACGACGTCCTGCTCTCCGCCCAGCCGACCAAGGAGTTCGTGACGCCCGAGCAGGTTGCCGCGCTTGCGCTCTTCCTGTGCCGGGACGATGCACGGTCGATCACCGGCGCCAATCTTTCGGTCGACGGCGGATGGACGGCAGCCTGAGTCTAAGGGTTCTACCGGGTTGGCAAGCGGCCCCCGGCGTGGTTAGCTGCGCGGGCAGATAGGAAGAACCGGTCGCTTGAAAAGACTTTCCCTTGCAATGGGGCTGTGCGGTTGCGCGTTCGTCGCGGGCTGCGGCGGCAAGGCTGACAAGCCGATCGTCGTCGCACCGCCGGCGCCGGAGGCTGTCGCCGTGCCGACGCCGGCACCGGCGCCGCCTTTGTCGGTCAAGTCGGCAGGGATGGATTGGCACCGGGTAGCCACGGATCGGGATCGCGAGCGCCTGCGTACCTGGCGTGATGCGTGGATGGCGGCGCTTGCGAAGGTGCGGGCGGCGGGCCTGGATGCCGATCTCGCCGCACAGGGGGCGCTGTTCGAACCGGACCGGGCCCTGTCGAATCCGGCGCCGCCGCCGGGGCGCTATCGGTGTCGCGTCTTCAAGCTGGGCGCCAATGGCACGGCGACGCGCGATTTTACTGCCTATCCCCCTTATGAATGCAGGATCAACGACGAAGGCGAGGTCTCGAGCCTGTATAAGACGGGCGGGTCGCAGCGGCCGGTGGGGCTGTTGTTCCCGGAGAATTCGGGAAGGGTCGTCTTTCTCGGCACGATGATGTTCGGCGATGAAACCAAGCCGATGGATTATGGGCGCGACGACGGGCGCGACATGGCGGGCTATATCGAGCGCGTCGGTGACAAGAGGTGGCGCCTGGTATTGCCCTGGCCGAAGTTCGAATCGATTGTCGATGTGATCGAACTGGTGCCGACGCCGTAGGTCGCAGCGTCAGGTCCCGGCGTCGGCTGCCGTCTCGGCCGGGCGGAACACGGCCGCATCTTCCTTCCGCTCGGGGCGGATGTAAATCGACGACAGCATCGGCAGCGCTGCCTTCAATTCGGTTTCGATCGCCTCGATCAGGATTTCCGCTGCGCCCATCGTCAGGCTGTCCTGGAAATCCGCGCTGATCGCGACGAACACGCTTTCGGGCGCGGTGTGAATCGTCCGCACATGATTGACTGAGGTGATCTCGGGCCGCGCATCGACGATCGCGCGGACCTTGGCGACGATCACCGGATCGGCGCCTTCGCCGATCAGCAATCCCTTCGCCTCGCGCGCCAGCAGGGCGGCGACGATGCCGAGCAATATGCCGATGACGATCGAGGCGACGCCATCGATCCGCGGATCATTCCAGAACTGGCTCGACCAGACGCCGACTGCCGCGATCAGGAGTCCCGCCAGGGCGGCCGAATCCTCGAACAGCACGATGAAGCCTGCCGGATCCTTCGAAGCCCTTATGGCCTGCCACCAATGGGTTCCCCGCACCGAACTCGCGAATTCGCGCATCGCGAAGAACCAGGATGCGCCTTCCATCGCGGAGGCGATGGCGAGCACGACATAGTTGAGCGTGGAATCGCCCAGCGGCTCCGGGTCGGCGATGTGGACCACGCCCTCATAGATCGACACCCCCGACCCGACCGCGAAGATCAGGATCGCGACGACGAAGCTCCAGAAATAGAGTTCGCGGCCATAACCGAACGGATGCGCTTCGTCGGGCGGCCGCCGGCCGCGATGCTGGCCGTAGAGGAGCAGGACCTGGTTGAGGCTGTCGACGACCGAGTGCACGCCCTCGGTCAGCATCGAGGACGAGCCGGAAAAGGCGGCGGCAACGAACTTGGCCACCGCGATGCCGAGATTGGCGGCGAGCGCCGCGTAGATCACGAAATTGGAGCCGCCCTGCTTCGATGCCGCCAATGCGATGCTCCTTCCAGCGGCCGACCGCGCGCAGCGCGACCATGGCCGATTGGAAGCAGAAACGGAAATGCCCGCCGGAGTTTCCACCGGCGGGCATCCTTTCCTCCCCAGGAAACTTTCAAGGCGCCGCTTTGCGGCTTCCTTCGGACGGGCTCGGTGCCAGCGGCACTGTCGCTTCGTTTACAAACACGGGCGGCCCGGAGGGTCGCTGCGGCCCCGATACATATAAGGAGCCTGCAGGGTGAGAAGCATTGCCCCGGCTATAGGGTGTCGGTGTAAGTACCGCACTTGCTGCGGGTGTCGTTCTGTAAAGTCTTGACAGGCAAGGACGGGGCCGCTTGATGATCTTGGTTTTCGGCGCGAAAGCGGAAAGGACACGGCCTTGGCCGAAAGGAAGCTTTTTGCAGGACATTCCGTGCGCCGCCTGCGGCGGCAGGCGGGGCTGACCCAGGCGGCGATGGCCGAGGTGCTGGCGATCTCGCCGAGCTATCTGAACCTGGTCGAGCGCAATCAGCGCCCCTTGTCGGCGTCGCTGCTGGTCAAGCTCGCGGAAAGCTTCGACTTCGATCCGCGCGCGCTCGCGGCGGGCGAGCCGGGCGGCGGCGAGGCGGGCATCAGGCGCCGGCTGGCGGATCCGATGTTCGCGGATCTCGAGATCGACCGCAACGAGGTGGAGGAATGGCTGGCCGGGGCGCCGGGCGGGGCGGAGGCCTTTGCCCGCGCCTATGACCGGATCGGCGCCGGCGCCGGCCCCACCGAGACGAGCGACCCGATCCTCGAGGTGCGCCGCGAGATCGAGCGCTGGCGCGGCTATTTTGCCGATCTCGACGCGGCGGCGGAGAAACTGGCCGACGAATTGCGGCTCGGCGCGGGCGATCTCTACGGTGCGATCGTCGAGCGGCTGCGGGTCAAGCACCAGCTCACCATCCGGATTCTGCCTGTCGACGTCATGCCCGATCTGCTGCGTCGGCTCGATCTCCATGCGCGGCAATTGCAGTTGAGCGAGACGCTCGATCCCGCATCCCGCACCTTCGCGGCAGCCTTCCAGCTTGCCCAGATCGAGGCGCGCGGCGAGATCGACGCGCTGGCCAAGGGGGCGGGCTTTGCCGATCGCGCGGCGGAGCGGCTCTATCGGCGGCATGTCGCCAGCTATTTCGCCGCGGCGGTGATGATGCCCTATGCCCGCTTCCTGCGCGCGTGCGAAGCGACGGGCTATGACCTCGAGCTGCTGCAGCGGCGCTTCGGTGCGGGGTTCGAGCAGGTTGCCCACCGGCTGACCACATTGCAGCGTGTCGGCGCGCGCGGCCTGCCGTTCTTCATGGTTCGGGTCGATCGGGCCGGGCAATCCTCGAAGCGCTTTTCGGGGGCGAGCGGGTCGCCCCTGGCCGAGGCCGAGGGGCGATGCCCGCTCTGGCGGATCCACCATGCCTTCGACCGGCCGGGAGAGTTGGCGGTGCAGCTCGTCGAACTGGAGGATGGCGGACGCTGGCTTACCATGGCGCGGACCGTGACGCCGCAGGGGCGTCGGTACGGCGCCGTGCCGGCGGAGTTCGCGGTGGGGCTTGGCGTCGCCGCGGAGCATGGCGGCGGGCTCGCCGTGGCGCGGGGGATCGATCTGAAGGGCGAGGCAACGCCGATCGGCGTCGGCTGCCGCGCGTGCCTGCGCGAGAAATGTCCGCAGCGCTCCGCGCCGCCGGTCGGGCGCGCGCTGCTCATCAACGAGCGCGAACGCGGCGTCTCTCCCTTCACCTTCGGTGGTGATTGAATATTGTAATTAATTTACAATAATACAATCAATTTCGGCATGATGTGACAGCTTCACCTCGGACTTCCTCGTTGGGCTGAGGCATATGCTGTCAATTTATGTACATGACTCGCAACGCACCAGCCAAGCGAGGACCTGCCGTGACCTATCAGAACCATATCGCACAAATGAGCCAGCTCATCACGAGCAAGAACGGCACATGGGATGGGATCGACGCCGAGTCCGTCGCCCGCATGCGCCTGCAGAACCGGTTCCAGAGCGGACTCGACATCGCGCGCTACACCGCGGCGATCATGCGCAAGGACATGGCGGCCTATGACGCCGATCCTGCCAACTACACCCAGTCGCTCGGCTGCTGGCACGGCTTCATCGGCCAGCAGAAGATGATCTCCATCAAGAAGCATTTCGGCACGACCGATCGCCGCTACCTCTACCTCTCGGGCTGGATGGTCGCTGCGCTGCGCTCCGAATTCGGTCCGCTGCCCGATCAGTCGATGCACGAGAAGACGTCGGTCCCGGCGCTGATCGAGGAGCTCTACACCTTCCTGCGCCAGGCCGATGCGCGCGAGCTCGGCATGATGTTCCGGGAGATCGACGCGGCGCGCGAAAGCGGCGACGTGCTCAAGGAGAAGCAACTGCTCGCGGCTGTCGACAACTACCAGACTCATGTCGTTCCGATCATCGCGGATATCGATGCCGGCTTCGGCAATGCCGAGGCGACCTATCTGCTCGCGCGCAAGATGATCGAGGCCGGCGCCTGCGCGCTGCAGATCGAGAACCAGGTCTCGGACGAGAAGCAGTGCGGCCACCAGGACGGCAAGGTCACCGTGCCGCACGAGGACTTCCTGGCGAAGGTCCGCGCCTGTCGCTACGCCTTCCTCGAACTGGGCGTCGAGGATGGCATCATCGTCACGCGCACCGACTCGCTGGGCGCCGGCCTGACCAAGCAGATCGCGATCAGCCACACGCCGGGCGACCTGGGCGACCAGTACAACGCCTATCTCGATTGCGAGGAGATCACGCCGGAGAATGCGCGCAGCGGCGATGTCATCATCAACCGCGACGGCACGCTGATGCGGCCGAAGCGGCTGCCGAGCAATCTCTACCAGTTCCGTGCCGGCTCCGGCGAGGATCGCTGCGTGCTGGATTGCATCACCTCGCTCCAGAACGGTGCCGACCTGCTGTGGATCGAGACCGAGAAGCCGCATATCGAGCAGATCGCGGGCATGGTCGACCGCATCCGCGAGGTCGTCCCCAATGCCAAGCTCGTCTACAATAACTCACCGTCGTTCAACTGGACGCTGAACTTCCGCCAGCAGGTGTTCGATGCCTGGGTTGCGGCGGGCAAGGACGTCTCAGGCTATGATCGCGCGCGCCTGATGAGCGTCGATTATGACGGCACCGCACTGGGCGACGAGGCCGATGAGCGCATCCGCACCTTCCAGGCGGACAGTGCGAAGCGCGCCGGCATCTTCCATCACCTGATCACGCTGCCCACCTATCACACGGCGGCGCTGTCGACCGACAATCTGGCGAAGGAATATTTCGGGACCCAGGGCATGCTCGGCTATGTCCTTGGCGTGCAGCGCCAGGAAATCCGCCAGGGGATTGCCTGTGTGAAGCACCAGAACATGTCGGGTTCCGACATCGGCGACGATCACAAGGAATATTTCGCCGGCGAGGCGGCGCTGAAGGCCGGCGGCGTGCATAACACGATGAACCAGTTCGCCGCCTAGGCGAACGCTTTACCGCAGCAGAAAGGATGGCCCGGGACGAAAGCCCCGGGCCATCCTCGTTACAGGTACAGAAGAAGGATCGGCACCACCACGCCGGCGATGAGCGCGACGATCGAGGGCCGGCGCGTGACGCGGCTGTTCAGCGCGATGACGATGCCGAGGACTGCCGATATGATCAGCCCGATCGACAGCAGCACGGCGAAGATCTTGAACGGCAGCGCCGATTTGCGGGGTGGCCCGGCTGGCTTCGGCTTGGCCGGCTTGGGCGCCTCGGCGTGCTCGCCTTCGGGTGCCGGGGCCTTGATCCGGGGCAGGGCGTCGTCCTTGTGAACGCTGGCCATCCAGACGATCCAGGTCGGCGGCGTGCCGCCATAGCCCTTCTCCTCCTGGAGGCGGAACGTCTGCAGCGCCCCGCTCAGCGAGAAGAGAATGATCGCCGGGGCGAGAAACATGCCGACATACAGATGATATCGGCGAATCTGCTGCATCGTTTTCGGTTTCATGAGTCCGCCCCTAGGGGCGGACGCGGTGACGTCAACGATAATTCCCTGCTCAAGGCTCGGTGCTCGATATTTCTGCGCCACGCGGGTGCCGGTGCGCGAGCTGCGCGAGCCACCGCGCGCGCAAGGTCGCCGGGCGCGTCGGGTAACGCGTGTCCTGCACGATCGCGGCCAGGATCCGGTCGAGCCGAAAGCTGCGAAAGTCCTGCCGCAATTCGCACCAGCCGATCAGGACGCGCGCGCTGTCGTGATAGCCGAGCAGGGCCGGCCAGATCGTCCGCTCGCTCAGCTGCCCCTCCCCGGTGCGATAGGACAGGGCGATCTTGCGCCCGGCGCGAATCGCGGCGCGCAACGCGGCGGCGTCGACGGCATCCTCCGCCATCCGCCAGGCCGGCGGGGTGCGCGCGGCGGGATCGTCCAGCAGCGCGCGCATCTCGGCCGGGATGACGGCGGCGATCTTGGCGACCAGGTTGCGCGCAGCCCGGGCAAGCGCGGGATCGCCATGCCCTGCCACCCATTGCGCGCCGAGCACCGCGGCCTCCACCTCTTCCGGATTGAGCATCAGCGGTGGCAGGTCGAAGCCGCTTTCGAGGACATAGCCGATCCCCGCTTCGCCGCGAACCGGCACGCGCTGCGCGATCAGCGCGGCGATGTCGCGATATACCGAGCGCTTCGAGGTCTCGAGTTCCGCGGCGATGCGATCGGCGGTAACCGGCCGCCGCTCGCGGCGGAGGATCTGGACGATCTCGAAAAGGCGGTCGGCGCGTCGCACGGATCGGCATTACCTCGATCATGTTGCCACCATGCTGTCAGCAGGGTGGCAATATGTCGATCCCCGCAACCAAAGGGAGATCGTCATGCTCAAGACCTATCATGGCAGCTGTCACTGCGGCGCGGTCCGGTTCGAAGCCGACCTCGATCTCGCGGCGGGCACCGGCAAATGCAATTGTTCGATCTGCACCAAGCGGCGCGGATGGGGCGCGATCGTCAGGCCCGATGCCTTCCGCCTGATCGCGGGCGAGGCCATGCTGGCTGACTATCAATTCGGCACGCTCGCGGTGCATCACCGGTTCTGCTGCACGTGCGGCTGCGCGCCGTTCGGCGACGGTCATATCGCCGAAATCGGCGGCGACTATGTCAGCATCGCCATCGGCTGCCTCGACGACGCCAGCCCGGAAGAGCTGGCCGCGGCACCGGTGACATACGCCAATGGCCGCGACAATCGCTGGCGGGAGCGGCCGGCGGTCACGGCCTGTCTGTGACCTTCAGTCGAGCTTCACGAACGCCAGCGCGTTGTTCGCGTTCATCGGGATGACGAGCTGGTTCGCCTGGGGGTCCAGGCACATCGAGGCGGCGTTCGGGATACCGCTGGCGATCAGCTCGGCGGGCTTCCCGGGGCGAATGCGGGAGATCCCGCCATTGACGACGCTGCTGACATATTTGGTCCCGTCGGACCTGATCACCAGCCCGTCATTGCCGGGCTGGGCGGCATGCTCGGTCCGCAGCAGCTTGCCCGCCGGCGAGAAGGTCAGCACGGCATCGTCGCCGATATTCACGACGACGATATTGCCCTCCGGGTCGATCGCGACCCCATTGGGGCGGCTGAGCGGCGCGCCGTCGACGAAGATCGCGGTCGTGCCGTCCTGGGCGATCCGGTAAATCCGCCACGGGGTCGCCGCGTCGCTGGTGCCCGTCTGCGAGGCATAGATCGCCCCGTCCGCGGCCACCGCGATGTCGTTGAACCAGGCGACGCCCGGGCTGGCGATGGCGCCGGCCGGCTCCCCCGTCGCCATGTCGAACAGGCGGATGACGGAGACGCGTTTCGCCCCGTCCGCGGTGTCGCCGTCGCTGTCGGCCAGGTAGAGCTTTCCGCCATGGACGTCGCTGCCATAAGGCTGGTTCAGGGCCAGGCCATTGCGGTTCACGCCGATCCAGCGTGACGTGTGGACTGATCCGTCGTGGTTGATCAGCGATACGAAGCCGTCGTTCGGCGCCTCTTTCTGCGTGGCGCCGCGGTTGACCGCCATGATCAGGTTGCGGACCGGATCATAGGAGCAGCTCTCGGCGCTCACGATCGCGCCGAACACCTTCACGTTGGGCGAGACGGGCTGATAGGCGCCATCGGCGAGCACGCCGAGCGGCATGCCCGCCGAAAAGGATGGCGGCGCGGCCGGCGCCGGCACCTGCTGGGCCAAGGCCGGTGTTCCGCCGAGCGCGAGCGCGGCCAGGGTCGTGGCGAAGCGGCGCCTCATGTCGTTTCTCCCGGTTCGCGGGTCAGGCGCCGGCGTCGGTCAGCCGGTCGAGTTGCGCCGCGGTCAGCGATAGGTCCATGAACCCCATGAGCTCGTCCAGCTGCGCGACGCTCGTTGCGCTGGCGATCGGCGCGGTGACGCCGGGCTGTCCGGCGAGCCAGGCGAGCGCGAGCTGGGCGAGCGTGGCGCCGGTCTCCGCCGCCACTTCGTCCATCGCGGCCAGGACCGCCGGGCCCTTGCCGTCGAGCAGCTCCGCGACCCGGCTGCCGCGCGCGCTTTTGCCGAGGTCCGCAGTCGAACGGTACTTGCCCGTCAGGAAGCCCGCCGCGAGCCCGAAATAGGGCACCACGCCGATATTATGGTCGATGCAATAATCCTGCAGCTCGCCCTCAAACTTGTGGCGGCTGACCAGGTTATATTCCGGCTGGAGCACATGATAGCGCGGCAGCCCGTGCGCCTTGGCAGCCTCGTTGGCGGATTTGAGGCGGGCGGCGTGGAAATTCGACGCGCCGAGCACCCGGACCTTACCGGCGTCGATCAGCTTGCCGAAGGCGGCGAGCGCATCTTCCTGCGCGACCGCGTCGTCGTCCTGATGCGCGAAATAGAGATCGATGCGGTCCGTTCCGAGGCGCTTGAGCGATGCTTCGGCGGCGGCGGCGATGCGCGCCGGGGCCAGCTTCTCGCCGCCCTCGCCGGGCAGCATCCCCACCTTCGTCGCGATCAGGACCTGGTCGCGCTTGCCGCTCGCCTTCAGCCACTCGCCGATGATCGTCTCGGATTCGCCGCCCTGATGCCCCGGCACCCAGGCGGAATAGACATCGGCGGTATCGATCATCGTTCCGCCCGCGGCCACGAAGGCGTCCAGCAAGGCGAAGCTGGTCGCCTTGTCGGCGGTCCAGCCAAAGACATTCCCGCCGAACACCAGCGGGGCGATGTGGAGATCGGTCGCGCCGAGCCGGCGGAGAGTCGTCATTGGGGCTGTTCCTCGGTTGAATTGGGCGCCACCGCGTTCATGTCGACGCTGTTGGCGTCGAGCATCGCGGCCGCGTCATTGAGCGCCTGGGCTTCGGCCGGGCTGGCGGCGCCCGGAGTCCGGTCGCTGCCATGGCAGGCAGCGACGGCGAGAACGGCGATCAACAGACCGCCGCACCTGGTTCTGGTCATCCGCACCTTGTCTTCCGTTTCCTCGGGCCGGGCTGCCGGCTAGTCTTCGATCTCGCTGCCCATCTGCTTCATCGTATTGCCCGTGCGGTCGAGGGCGGAGTCGGTCGCATTGCCGATCGCGGCGCCGGTATTGTCCATCGTCGCCTCGGCTGATCCGAACGCCTTGTCGGCGGCGGCATCGGTATCGTTCACGGCTTCGCTCATCGTCGCATTGGCGTCGGCGGCGATCGTATCGGCGGCCTCGGCGGTTTCGTTCTGGGCCTTCGGGCTGCAGGCGGCGAGGCCCAGGGCGGCGGTCAGCGCCAGCGGCAGGACCATGAATTTCTTCATCTGTTGAGACTCCCCTTGTCAGATGCGCACCGGCAGCGGCGCGTCGCCGGCAACGCTATCGAAGGGGGTGGACGCACGCAATCGGCTTCGGTTCCCCGGCGGCCCGTTGACCTCATATAAAGATATCTTTATATCTCAATCCGCAATGACCCTCGCCCTCGATATATTTCGCGCGCTCGCCGACGCGACCAGGCTGCGTATCCTCGCCCTGCTGCGCTCGATGGAGCTGTCGGTCGGGGAACTGGCCCAGGTGCTTGGCCAGAGCCAGCCGCGCGTCAGCCGGCATGTGAAGATCCTGTGCGATGCCGGCCTCGCCGAACGGCGCAAGGAAGGGAGCTGGGTATTCGTGGCGCTTGGCGCCCCCGCGAAGGTCGATCCGGTGCTCGCCTCGCTGGATCAGTGGGGCAGGATCGAGCCCGATCACTGGGCAGTGGCGGATGCCGCGCGATTGGCGGCGGTCCGCGCGGACCGTGCTGCCTCGGCGGCGGTCTGGTTCGAGGCCAATGCGGGGCAATGGGATGCGATCCGGTCGCTCCATATCGCGGAGAGCGAGGTCGAGGCGGCCATGGTCGCCGTGCTCGGAGACGCGCCGATCGGCCAGCTGATCGATATCGGTACGGGCACCGGCCGCATGCTCGAACTGTTCGCGGGTCGCGCGAAACATGCCTTGGGCATCGATCGCAGCTCGGAAATGCTGCGGCTGGCGCGGGCCAAGCTCTCGGAGCAGGGGCTCGCCAATGCGGAGTTGCGCCAGGCGGATCTCTACGCGCTGCCGCTGGGCGATGGCGAGGCCGATGCGGCGATCCTCCATCATGTGCTCCACTTCGCGCAGCAGCCGGGCGCGGCGATCGCGGAGGCGGCGCGGGTGCTCGCGCCCGGCGGGCGGCTGCTGATCGCGGACTTCGCGCCGCATGACCGCGAGGAACTGCGCACGCGCGACGCGCATACGCGGCTCGGCTTCTCGGACGATCAGATCGCCGCCTGGTTCGATACCGCCGGGCTCGCCCCGGCGCGGACCGAGACGCTCGAGGGCGGCGAATTGACGGTGAAACTCTGGCTGGCGCGCAAGGCGGCCGGCCCCCATCAGAATTCGGTACAAGAGGTGAAGGCGGCATGACGATCTCGGTTCTGCAACTCGAGGAGGCGCGCCGCGCGCTCGAGGCACCGCTGTTCGCCGATGTCGCGGGCGACGCGCAGGTGTCGTTCGAATTCTTCCCGCCCAAGACGGAGAAGATGGAGGAGACCTTGTGGGAGGCGGTGAAGACGCTCGAACCCCTCGGCCCGCGCTTCGTTTCGGTCACCTATGGCGCGGGCGGATCGACGCGCGAGCGCACCCACGCCACGGTCGCGCGCATCCAGCGCGAGACATCGCTCGCGGCGGCCGCGCATCTCACCTGCGTCGAGGCCACCCGGGAAGAGATCGATCAGGTCGCCGAGGAATATTGGACCGCCGGCGTGCGCCACATCGTGGCGCTGCGCGGCGACCCGCCGACGCTGGGGGCGCGCTTCGTGCCGCATCCGGGCGGATACGAGAATGCGGCCGCGCTGGTCGCGGGGCTGCGCAAGCTGCATCCGTTCGAGATATCGGTCGCGGCCTATCCCGAATGCCATCCGGATTCGTTCGATTCGGTCGCTGATATCGACAATCTCAAGCGCAAGCTCGATGCGGGCGCCAACCGCGCCATTACCCAGTTCTTCTTCTCGCCCGAGGCCTATTTCCGTTTCCGGGACCGGGTCGCGGCGGCGGGAATCACGGCCGAGATCGTGCCCGGCATCCTGCCCGTCTCGAACGTCGCGCAGACGCGCAAGTTCGCCGCGATGTGCGGGGCCGAAATCCCCGACTGGATGGGGCGGCTGTTCGAGGGGCTGGACGACCATCCCGCCGCGCGCCAGCTGGTTGCGGCCACGGTCGCGGCCGAGATGTGCCGCCGGCTCTATGCCGGCAATGTGCGCGGCTTCCATTTCTACACGCTCAACCGGGCGGAGCTCAGCTTCGCGATCTGCCACCTGCTCGGCATTCGGCCCAAGGCCGATGCCGAAGCGGCCGCGGCCTGAAGGACATGACCATGACTGCACGCGAACGACTGCTGGCCGAAGCGGGGAAGCGCATCCTGATCACGGACGGCGCGTTCGGCACCGAGATCCAGAACTGGAAGCTCGGGGAGGCCGATTATGCGGGCGCGCTCGGCCTCGCGAAGGATCAGAAGGGCAACAACGACATCCTGGCGCTGACCAGGCCCGAGGTGCCGGAGACGATCACGCGCGAATATCTCGATGCGGGTTCCGACATCGTCTCGACCAATACCTTCAGCGCCAATGTGATCAGCCAGGCGGATTATGGTGCGGAGAGTCTGGTCCGGGAGATCAACATCGCCTCCGCGCAGATCGCGCGCCGCCTCGCGGACGAATATGCCGCGAAGGACGGGCGCCCGCGCTTCGTCGCCGGCGCGATCGGGCCGACCAACAAGACGCTGTCGCTGTCGCCCGACGTCAACGATCCGGGCTTTCGCGAGATCGACTTCGATTATCTGAAGAATGTCTATCGCGAGCAGATCGATGCGCTGCTCGAGGGCGGCGTCGACTTCATTCTGATCGAGACCGTGTTCGACACGCTCAATGCCAAGGCCGGCGTGATGGCGGCGCTGGAGGCGGCCGACGATCTCGGCCGCGACGTCCCGATCATGCTGTCGATGACGCTCACCGATCTGTCGGGCCGCAACCTGTCGGGCCACACGGTCGAGGCATTCTGGCATGCGGTGCGCCATGCCAGGCCGATCACGATCGGGCTCAACTGCTCGTTCGGGGCCGAGCAGCTCCGCCCGCATGTCCGCACGTTGAGCGATATCGCCGACACGCTGGTCATGGTCTATCCCAATGCCGGGCTGCCCAACGAACTGGGCGAATATGACGAGCAGCCGGTCACCACCGCCGGCCTGGTTCGCGAATGGGCGGCGAATGGCCAGGTCAACATCCTGGGCGGGTGCTGCGGCTCCACGCCGGCGCATATCGCCGCCATCGCCAAGGCCGTGGCGGAGCTCGATCCGCGCAAGCCGGCGGTGCAGCCGGTGAAGACGCGGCTCGCGGGGCTGGAGCCCATGACGATGGTGGCTTAGCCGGCGGCCAGTTCCCAGCCGTTCGTGTCGGGCGAAGTCGCGACGCAAGAACGGTAGCCCGCGCTGATTTCCCGACTTCGCTCGAAATGAACGGATCTTCTTTTGGCCTCTGCTCCCTCCACCGCCCAGTTCGTCAATATCGGCGAGCGCACCAACGTCACCGGATCGGCGAAGTTCAAGAAGCTGATCATGGCGGACGATTATGCCGCCGCGGTCGCGGTCGCGCTGCAGCAGGTGGAATCGGGCGCGCAGGTGCTCGACGTCAACATGGACGAGGGGTTGCTCGACGCCGAGAAGGCGATGACGACCTTCCTGAAGCTGATCGCCGCCGAGCCCGATATCGCGCGCATCCCCTTCATGATCGACAGCTCGAAATGGTCGGTGATCGAGGCCGGGCTGAAATGCGTGTCGGGCAAGCCGATCGTCAATTCGATCAGCATGAAGGAGGGCGAGGCGCCGTTCCTCGCCCAGGCGAAGAAGGTCATGCAATATGGCGCGGCGGTCGTCGTCATGGCGTTCGACGAGGTCGGCCAGGCGGATACCAGGGCGCGCAAGGTCGAGATCTGCGAGCGCGCCTACAAGCTGCTCATGGGCATCGGCTTCCCGCCCGAGGACATCATCTTCGATCCCAACATCTTCGCGGTCGCGACGGGGATCGAGGAGCACAACAATTACGCGATGGACTTCATCGAGGCGTGCCGGGAGATCAAGGCGAAGCTGCCGCATTGCCACATCTCGGGCGGGCTTTCGAACCTCAGCTTCTCGTTCCGCGGCAACGAGCCGGTGCGCCGCGCCATGCACTCGGTGTTCCTCTATCATGCGATTCCCGCCGGGCTCGACATGGCGATCGTCAATGCCGGCCAGCTCGACGTCTACGACACGATCGATCCGGAGCTGCGCCAGGCCTGCGAGGATGTCGTCCTCAACAGGGATGAGGGCGCGACCGAGCGGCTGATCGCGCTCGCTGAACGCTACAAGGGCACGGACGAGGTCGCCGAGAAGCAGGCGGCCGAATGGCGCGGCTGGCCGGTCGCCAAGCGGCTGGAGCATGCGCTCGTCAAGGGGATCGACGCGCATGTGGTCGACGATACCGAGGAAGCGCGGCTGCTCTATGCCCGGCCGATCGAAGTGATCGAAGGCCCGCTGATGGACGGCATGAACGTGGTCGGCGACCTGTTCGGCTCGGGCAAGATGTTCCTGCCCCAGGTGGTGAAGTCGGCGCGCGTGATGAAGAAGGCGGTCGCCCATCTGCTTCCCTTCATCGAGGCGCAGAAGGAGCCCGGCGCGCGCGGCAAGGGCAAGATCATCATGGCGACCGTCAAGGGCGACGTGCATGATATCGGCAAGAACATCGTCGGCGTCGTGCTCCAGTGCAACGGCTTCGACGTGGTCGACATGGGCGTGATGGTGCCCTGGTCGGCGATCCTCGCGGCCGCCAACGAGAATGATGCCGACATGATCGGCCTCTCGGGCCTGATTACCCCGTCGCTCGACGAGATGGTGACGGTCGCCGAGGAGATGAAGCGCGCCGGCATGAAGATGCCGCTGCTGATCGGCGGCGCAACCACCTCCAAGGTCCATACCGCCCTGCGCATCGCGCCGGCCTATGACGGCCCGGTCGTCCATGTGCTCGACGCGAGCCGTGCGGTCGGCGTCGCCTCGACGCTGGTCAGCGACACCCAGAAGGACGCTTTCGTCCTCAAGACCGCCGAGGAATATGAGGCGGTGCGGGTGGCGCGGGCGGGGCGCAGCCAGAGCGAGTTGCTGACCCTCGAGGCAGCGCGCGACAACGCGTTCGAGGCCGACATGAGCCTGAAGCCGCCGATGCCGAAGCAGCCCGGCGTACACGTCTTCCGCGACTGGGATCTGGCCGAACTGCGCGAGATCATTGACTGGACGCCGTTCTTCCGGGCCTGGGAACTGGCCGGCAATTATCCCGCGATCCTCGAGGACAAGGTCGTCGGCGAAAGTGCGCGCAGCCTGTTCGCCGACGCGCAGGCGATGCTCGACAAGGTCATCGAGGAGAAATGGCTGGTCGCGCGCGCCGTGGTCGGTCTGTGGCCGTGCCGGCGCGAAGGCGATGACGTGATCATCCATCTCGAGGACGAGAGCCATGTCCGCCTGCCGTTCCTCCGCCAGCAGATCGCCAAGCGCGAGGGCAGGGCGAATATGTGCCTCGCCGATTTCATCAGCCATGACGGTGACTGGATCGGCGGCTTCGCCGTCAGCATCCACGGCATCGAGCCGCATCTCGCCCGCTTCAAGGCAGCGATCGACGATTATTCGGATATCCTGCTCAAGGCGCTGGCGGACCGGCTGGCCGAAGCGCTCGCCGAGGCGATGCACCGCCATGTGCGCACGACGCTGTGGGGCTATGCCCCGGACGAGCAGCTGACCAACGAAGCGCTGATCAAGGAGCGCTATCGCGGCATTCGTCCGGCACCGGGCTATCCGGCCTGCCCGGATCACAGCCTGAAGCCGACCCTGTTCAAGCTGCTCGACGCCCATCATGCGACCGGCATTTCGCTCACCGAAAGCTTCGCGATGCTGCCGACGGCTGCCGTTTCCGGCTTCTATTTCGGCCACCCGCAAGCGGAATATTTCGGTGTGGCCCGTGTCGGTCGCGATCAGGTGGAGGAATATGCCGGGCGGCGCGGCGTGGACCTGCCGACGGCGGAGCGCTGGCTGCGGCCCAACCTGGACTGATCTCCGGTCTCCCGGGGCCGCGGCCAGCGACCTCCCCGCGCTGCTCGCGTCACTGGTCGGCGATCGATTCAACGGCGATCCGAATCGGTGCATCGTGGAGGTTGGCCGGCGTATGGCGAAGCGCCGGCGCGCTCTTTCCCATGACGGCCGCGGCGTCCTTGCCTCCCGTCCCTGTTCATGCTGCAGCATGCCCTGTTCGGGGCGCGGGCCCGCCCTGTTCGCGTTGAATTTTGCCCTGTTATCCAGGAACAGGGCAAATGCCGATCAATGCATTGATATATAAGGAAATTATCTCCAACAAAGTTGGAATTAACAGGGCAAGAAAAAAATCTCCGCCCTGTTCCGCCCTGTTCCGCCTGTTTGTGGCCTGTCGCCGTGGCGCGAACGTCCTGCTTCGATGGCAGGACGTCAGCGAGCAACACGACACTCGTCATGGGGAGGGCCGGGCTCGACGCAGATTCGGCGATTCTGGGTTAACCCTCAATTACCCTTCCCATGCCCGCCTCGCCCGGGCATCCCGCGCGCAAAGGAGCAGGGGTCCATGCGCCATATCATCCCGTTCATCGCGGTCGCGCTCGCGGCGCCCGCCGCCGCGCAGACCGCGCGCGCGCCGTTCACCATCGCGGAGACCGGCGAGGGCTTCGCGACGATCAACGATGCGGTGCAATCCGTGCGGATGGGAACGGCGACGATCCTGATCGCACCGGGCATCTACCATCAGTGCACCGTGCAGGCGGGCGGAGTGATCACCTTCAAGGCTGTCCAGCCCGGCACCGCGATTTTCGACGGCACCACGTGCGAGGGCAAGGCCGCGTTCGTGCTGCGCGGGCAGGGATCGACGGTTGACGGTCTCGTCTTCCGCAACATGCGTGTCCCGGACGGGAACGGGGCGGGCGTGCGAACCGAGATGGGCAACCTCACCGTCACCAACGCGATGTTCCTCGACAGCCAGGAGGGCATCCTCGGCGGCGAGCCGACCGGCCAGAAGATCGTGATCGACCATTCGACCTTTGCCGGCCTCGGCCAGTGCGACGAAACACCCGACTGTGCCCATTCGATCTATCTCGCCAACGAGGGATCGGTGACGATCACGCACTCGCGCTTCGAGCGCGGGACCGGCGGGCACTATGTCAAGCTGCGCGTGCCCAACGTCATGATCGCGGACAACAGCTTCGACGACAGCAACGGGCGCAAGACCAACTACATGATCGACCTGCCCGAGGGGGCAACCGGGGTCATTGCGCGCAACACCTTCGTCCAGGGCCGCCAGAAGGAGAACTGGACCGGCTTCGTCGTCGTCGCCGCGGAAGCGCGGAAATATGCCTCGGCCGGGCTCCGGGTCGAGAATAATGTCGCGAATCTCGCGCCGGGCGAGACGCGCAGCCCCGCTTTCGTCGCCGACTATAGCCATGAGCGGCTTGCGGTGGGTGCCAACCGGCTGGGGGCCGGCATCCGGATGTTCGAGACGCGCTGAGCTACAGCCAGACGGGATTCGTCTCGAGGTCGGCCGAATACATTGTCATATACTGCGCCATGCGCGGCCGATCGCTGCTGTTGGGGCTGGCGCCGTGCGGCAGGTCGTTGCGCCAGATGATCAGGTCACCGGCATTGGCGGCGATGGTCGTCGCTTCGGAATCGAGCGGCACGCTGCGCGGATCGACCGTACCCAGTGCGGCGAGCCACGCCTCGATCCGGTGATGGAAGCCGGGCACCAGCTGGAAGGCGCCCTGATTGGCGCTCGTGTCGGTGAAATAGAGAATCCCCTGGGTCGCGAAGGGGATGGGCAGCGCCAGGCTGACGTCCCAGTGCAGATGCGGGCCGGGAAAGCGCTGGTCCGGCCGCTCGGGCGGATTGAAGCTCATTCGATCGACGGACGCCCACAGGTCGGCGGTGCCCCATAATTGCGCGAACGCCTTGTGTGCCCGCGTCGATCGGCGGATCGCGTCGAGCGCGGGATCCTGGAAGGACTGGATCATGATCCCGTTGGTGCGCGGGCCGTACCAGCTGCCGGGGTCTTCCGGACGCGCACCGACCGTACGCCACAGCAGTTCCTCGCCGGCCCGGGCCTCGTCCCGCGTGATCGCCTCGCGGAGGACGACATAGCCATGCTCGTGCCAATGGGCGAGGTCGGCGGCATCGAGCACCGGCGGCGCATCCTCGATCGCCCGCAGGCGGCGGCTGGTCGCCTCGGGTAGCGGCGCGCCGTCGAGCCAGGCGTGATAGCGGGCGAGCGAGTCCGGGTCCGGCGCGCCGGCGGTCGCCACGATCCAGGCTTCGAACGCGGCGAAGTCGGGTCGCTCCCGCCCGAGATAGGTGATGGTCTGTTCCAGGCCCAGGCCGAGCATGTCGAGCAGGATACGCGCCTGCATGCCCGGCATCCGCGCTTCGTGCACCCGCCAGGTCTTCTCTTCCCAATAGTCGTGCAGGCCGCGGACTTCCGGCAGCATGCTCGGCTGCCTGGCCAGGACCGCTGTCGATGATGGCATGATCCGTCCCCCCTCTCCGGTCGAAACATCGACCGGATCGGGTGGGTTCGTCAATTGCCGGGGCAGCTTGAATCGTGGCCCGCGTCGAGATCGAGGCAGCGGCCATCGGGTTTCGGGTCGACGATCGGCACCCCGATCTGCGCGGCCAGCGTCGGCATGATGTCGACCGTTTCCACCGACAGCGGCTGCTCGAAGCCGGTCATGCCCTTGCGCCAGAACAGGATCGGCACGCGGCGATCATAGTCCCAGAAGCTGCCATGAGTCGCGACATAGCCCTTGGTCGGATCCGGAATCGGCGTGACGCGCGGCTTCAGCGCGAACACGATATCGCCCGAACGCGGCGCATAATAGGAGGCGCGGGCGCGCTGGATCAGCGACCAGGTCTCGGGCGGGCCGCTCGGGTCCGGCGTGGCGGCGATGTCGGCCGCGGCGAATGCTGCGGCCACCTGCGGGTTGGCGCGAATCGCTGCGAGCGCCTCGCTCGTCACCTTGGCGCGCTGGGCCTTGCTCAGCTTCGGATCGATCCAGACATCGCCCGATGCCGCGTCGCCATAGAGGAGCGGGCCGGTGAGATTCAGTTTCGCGGCGATCGCCTTGCCGATCGCGCCCAGGCTGAACGAAGGATCGGTCCGCTGGGCCATGGGTGCGGCGTGGTCGCGGTTGCGTTCGGGCAGGTCGTGCCCGCCATGGTCGGCGGTGAGGACGACTTCATAGTCCACGCCGGTCCTGTCGAGCACGTCGAAGAACGAGCCGAGCGATCGATCGAGATTGGCGAGCTGGATGCACATCTCGCTCCCCTCGGTGCCATAGCTGTGCCCGACATAGTCGGTCGCCGAGGCGCCCACCGCGATCAGGTCGGTGGCGGCGCCCTGGCCGAGTTTCATGTCCTGGATCATCCCCGCCGCGAGGGCGAGAACCACGCCGTCAAAGGCAGGCGAGGCGCGGAATTTGGCGGCCTCGCCGGCAGCGCGCTCGAAGCGGCCGCTGCCGACCGTCTTCCCGCCGCCGAGCGGGATGGCCCGGTCATGAGGCGCGCAGAAATCGGGCTCCTCCATCGGGGGCTGGGGCTGGGCAAGCAGCGTTGCGACGGTGGCGTTGGTGCGGTCGACGACCGGCGGCACGGCGCGGCCGGCATAGGAAACGAACGCCTTGCCGTTCCACCACCAGAGCTCGTCCACCTTGTGGCCGCCCATCATCACCGCGGCCCGATCCTTGCCGGCGACGGAGACGACGCGGGCTGCCGGATTCGCGGCTTTCATCCGCTCGCCGAGCGTCGGGACGAGCAGGTGCTTGTCCGAAACCGTGTAGTTGAGCGAGGTGCTGCCCGGGACGCTCTCGTCCTCGGCGCAATAGACCTGCTTGTCGGCGCGGGCGGTCTTCAGGTCGGACCAGCTGTTCGCGATGATGCCGGTATGTTCGGGGCGAAATCCGGTCAGGATCGTCGAATGGCCGGGGCAGGTCTCGGTCGCTGCGTGGCTCTGATAGCCCGAGGGGAAGACCACGCCGTTCAGCAGCCGCGCGAAGCCGCCCGTGAAGCGGTTGCGATATTCGGCGAAGAGGTCGGCGGAAAACTGGTCGACCGAGATCGCCACGATCAGTTTGGGCGGCTGTCGCACGGCGCCCGCCGTGGCGGATGGCGGCGGCGCGGCCGGCGCATCCTGCGCCTGGATCGGCATCGCGATCAGGGTCGTGGCGATAACGGCGATCGATGCCAGGCTTTTCACGTGCGTATTCTCCGCGCTCAGGTGCAATGCAGTGCGCCCGCCGCTATGGGCGAGAGCGAGACTGCCGACAAGGATCGCCGATGCGCGCTTTGGGTTACCTGATCGTGACGATGCTGGCCGCAATCTTTGCGGTGGCCGGGGCGCGGGCCGAAGCGCCCGGCGCGCCCGGCCAGGGACCGCACCTCGCGATGAGCCTGGTAGCGGAAACCTCAAGCCCCGCCCCCGGCCAGGAAGTGACCATTGCGCTCGATACGCGCCCCGAGCCCGGCTGGCACGGCTATTGGCAGAATCCGGGCGATGCCGGCTTTCCCGCCACCTTGAAATGGACCCTGCCCAAGGGCGCGTCGGTCGGCGAGCCGGCCTATCCGGTGCCGGGGACGCTGCTGATCGCGGGGCTGATGAACTATGTGTTCAAGGAGCCCTATGCGCCGCTGGTGACGCTCAGGATTCCCGCCGGGCTGGCGCGCGGCACGGTGCTGCCGGTCAAGCTTCGGGCGCAATATCTCGTGTGCACGGACACGCTGTGCGTGCCGGAGAATGCCGATCTGTCCCTCGACCTGGTGGTCGGCGACGGTGCGATCTCGGCGGGCAGCCGCGCGCGGTTCGATGCGTGGCGCCGTGCGATTCCGCGGCCGCTCGACGCGAAGGCGACGTTTCAGGCCGCCTCGGGCACGCTGCGCATTTCCGTTCCCTACCCGGCGGCTGCCCCGCTCGCCGACGCCTATTTCTTCCCGATCACAACCGGCCTGGTCGACTATGCCGCGCCGCAAACCATCGCCCGCAGCGGTGACAGCATCCGGGTCGAAACCCGGGCTGGCGCCGGGGGCGGCAAGGGGCCCTTGGCGGGCATATTGCGGATTGCCCCGGGGCGGGGCCTGATGGTGACGGCGGAAGCCGGCACCGTCGCCGCCGCGGCGCCGTCGGGCGTCCCTGGGGTCTGGCTCGCGACGCTGATCGCTTTCGCCGGGGCGATGCTCGGGGGGTTGATCCTCAACGTCATGCCCTGCGTCTTCCCGATCCTGAGCCTCAAGGCGCTGAGCCTTGCACGCGGTCATCTCGACGAGCGGTCGGCGCGGCATGAGGCGCTCGCTTATACGGCAGGCGTCGTGGCCGTCTGCGTCGGGCTCGGTGCCATCATCCTCGGGCTGAGGGCGGGCGGCACCGCAATCGGCTGGGCATTCCAGCTTCAGGATCCCCGCGCGATCGTCGTGCTGCTGCTGCTGACGGTAGCGCTGGCGCTCAACCTTGGCGGCCTGTTCGAGATTCCGACCCCGGGGTTCGTCAACCAGACCGGCGGCACGGGTGGCGCCTTTGCAACCGGCGCGCTGGCCGCATTCATCGCGACGCCGTGCACGGGCCCCTTCATGGGGGCGGCGCTTGGGGCGGCGCTGGTGCTGCCCTGGCCGGCCGCGCTGGCGATCTTCGCCGGGCTCGGCCTCGGCCTTGCGCTTCCCTTCCTTGCGCTCGGCTTCGTTCCTGCCCTCCGACGCCAATTGCCGAAGCCCGGCGCCTGGATGGAGACGTTCCGGCGCTTTCTCTCGATCCCCATGTGGTTGACGGCGATCGCGCTGGTCTGGGTGCTCGGCCGCCAGATTGGCGTCGACGGCATGACCCAGGGGCTGATCGCCGCGCTCGGTGCCGGCATCGTCCTGTGGACCGCCGGCCGGCGTCAGGCGCGCGGGCTCGGCTTCGGCGCGGCGGCGGTGGCGATGCTGCTGGCGATCCTCGTCGCCGGCGTCTGGTTCGCGGCCCACGCGCATCGGCCGGCTGCCGCTGCCCAGGCTCAGGCGGCCGGTACCGAGCCGTTCAGCGAAGCGCGGCTCGCGACGTTGCGCGCGGCGGGGCGGCCCGTCTTCGTCTATTTCACTGCTGACTGGTGCCTCACCTGCAAGGTCAACGAAAAGGCCGCGATCGAGACCGACGCGACCCGGGCCGCCTTTGCACGGCACAAGGTGGCGGTGCTGGTCGGCGACTGGACTGATGGCGATGCGGCGCTCGGTCGCTTCATCCAGGCGCACAACCGCGCCGGCGTCCCGCTCTATCTTTACTATGCGCCCGGCGCGGCCGAGCCGCAGGTCCTGCCGCAGCTGCTGAGCCCGGGGGCATTGGCTGACCTTGGTGCCTGACGCCCTGGTCGGGCGCGGTTGAAGAACGCCCTTGTGCGGCGCAGCAATTCGTCGCAGCATGGAACCAGGCGGTCACATGGGGGCTTTACCGTTTCGATGGGGAAAACACGCGCGTTCGACGAGATCATGGGACAAAGCGGCTCGAACACGCCGCGACCCGAACTCGCCGCGCTGGGCCAGTGGCTCGATGAAACCCCGGATGTCGAACTGCGCCGGCGCCAGCAATCGGCCGAGGCAACCTTCCGCCAGCTCGGGATCACCTTCGCCGTCTATGGCGACAGCGATGCGTCCGAGCGGATCATTCCCTTCGATATCGTGCCGCGCATCTTCCTGGCCGATGAATGGGCGCGGTTGTCCGAGGGGCTGGTGCAGCGCGTGGAGGCGATCAACGCCTTTCTCGACGACATCTATGGCGAGCGGAAGATCCTCAAGGCGGGCGTGCTGCCCGAGGATCTGATCTTCGGCAATCCGCAGTTCCGGCCGGAGATCGCGGGCATGCGGCCGCCGCACGGCATCTGGGCGCACATCTGCGGGATCGATCTGGTGCGCACCGGACCCGACGAATTCTTCGTGCTCGAGGACAATGCCCGGACGCCCTCCGGCGTCAGCTACATGCTCGAGAACCGCGAGGCGATGCTGCGCCTCTGCCCCGAGCTGTTCCGCGAATTCCGCGTGGCCGCGGTCGACAGCTATCCCGACCGGCTGCTGGAGACGATGAAGTCGGTGGCGCCGCACGGATCGGGCCAGAACCCGGTCTGCGTCGTGCTGACCCCGGGACATTACAATTCCGCCTATTACGAGCACAGCTTCCTCGCGGATTCGATGGGGATCGAACTGGTCGAGGCGGCCGATCTGGTGGTCGACGACGATATCGTCTGGATGCGCACCATCGCGGGGCGGGTGAAGGTGGACGTGATCTACCGGCGCATCGATGACGATTATCTGGATCCGCTGGTGTTCCGTCCGGATTCGATGCTCGGCGTACCCGGCCTGATCGCGGCCTATGCCGCGGGCAATGTCGCGCTGCTCAACGCCCCGGGCAACGGCATCGCCGATGACAAGGCGATCTACAGCTACATGCCGGAGATCGTCCGCTTCTATTCCGGCGCCGAACCGAAATTGCCCAACGTCGAGACCTGGCGCTGCCGCGAGCCGCAGGCGCTGAAATATGTTCTCGACAACCTCGAAAAGGTCGTCGTGAAGCTCGTCGACGGTTCGGGCGGCTACGGCATGCTCGTCGGGCCCACTGCCTCGAAAGCGGAAATCGAGGCTTTCCGGGCAGCGCTGATCGCCGAGCCGCATCGCTATATCGCACAGCCGACCCTCGCGCTCTCGACCGTGCCGACGCTGAGCGATTCCGGTCTCGCGCCGCGACATGTCGACTTCCGGCCCTTCGTGCTCACCGGGTCCAAGGGCATCCAGGTCGTTCCGGGCGGCCTCACCCGCGTTGCGCTCAAGGAGGGATCGCTCGTGGTGAACTCGTCGCAGGGCGGGGGCACCAAGGACAGTTTCGTCCTGATGGACGACGGCACCGCGCAGCGACAGACCATGGGCGGCATGACCCAGTCGCAGGCCAGCAGCTGATGTTGTCGCGCACCGCTTCCTCGCTCTATTGGCTCGGCCGCTACATCGAACGCGCTGATTTCATCGCGCGGCTTGTCGAGGCTACCGTTCGCCTCGATGTCCTGTCGCCGCGGCCTGCGGGCGAGGCCGCCTGGGCCAGCGCGCTGGCTGTTACCGAGACCGACGAAGCCTTCAAGGCGACCGGCGAGACGATCACCCAGCAGCATGTGGCGCGTTTCCTGACGCTCGACGGAAGCCACCCCGGATCGATCGTGCGCTGCCTCGACATGGCGCGCAACAATGCCCGCGCCGTCCGGACAGCGCTGACCCGCGAGGCCTGGACGGCGATCAATCGGGCCTGGCTGATCTTCCATAGCCGCACCAGCCCCGGCGGCGCGACCGCCACCCTCGGGCTCGTGGACGCCGTCAAGACCGAGGCGCGGGGGTTCGAGGGCGCGATCCATCGCATGCTGCGCAACCAGACGACCTGGTTCATCCGTCTCGGCCAGGCGGTCGAGCGTGCGGATAATACGGCGCGCCTGCTCGACGTTAAATATCACTTGCTGCTGCCCGAGGGTGAGCAGATCGGCGGCGTTGTCGATCGCGACCAGTGGACGACGATCCTGCAGACCGTGTCGGCGGTGACCGCCTATCGCTGGCTTTATTCAGAGGGGTTGCGGCCGTCGAATGTCATCGACCTGCTGATCTCCCGTGCCGAACTGCCCCGCAGCCTCGCCGCTTCGGCCGAGGAGACGCTCGAGATACTGAATCTGCTGGCGAAGCGCACCGGCCTTCACGGCGAAGCCGACCGGATGGCGCGCATGCGGCAGACGCGGCTGGCCAAGACACGGTCGGGCGAGGTCATCGCCAGCGGGCTTCACCAGTATCTCCAGGCCTTCAAGGCAGAGAACGACCTGCTCCACGAGGCCATTGGCCGGCAGTTCAAGTTCAGCTGATGCGGCTGACGATAGACCATCATACGATCTATCGCTTCTCGGTGCCGCAGGCGCGCCTGACCCAGATGCTCCGGCTGACGCCGGAGGACACGCATGACCAGACCGTGGCGGGCTGGCAGCTTCACGTCGATTGCGACGCGCGGATGCGGCCGGGCCGCGACGGGTTCGGCAACCGCATCACGATGCTCTATGTCGAGGGGCCGATCGAGCATATCGAGATCGCGGTTTCGGGCGAAGTGCTGACGAACCGCTCCAATGGCGTGGTGCATGGCGCGCAGGAGCCGCTGCCGCCCGCGCTGTTCCTGCGGTCGACCCCGTTGACCGAGCCGAGCAAGGCGCTGGCGGCGTTCGCTGGCGATGCGGTGGCGGCAAGGCATGACGCGGTCGAGCGGTTGCATGCGTTGAACCTGGCATTCCATGAGCGCTTCGCGCTCGATCGCGGCAAGCCGGTTTCCGGTCGCAGCGCCGCTGAAGCCTTTGCCGTCGATACTGCGACGCCGCGCGATTATGCGCAGATGTTCGCAGCCGGCGCCCGGGGACTTGGCATCCCGGCGCGTTATGTTTCGGGCTATAGCGTGGCCTGCTGCATCGGCGATTCACCGCCCGCGCCGCATGGCTGGGCGGAGGCCCATGTCGACGGGCTCGGGTGGGTCGCGTTCGATCCCTGCACGGGGCTTTCGGCCGACGAAGCCTATGTCCGCGTCGCCGTGGCGCTGGATTCTGCCGGTGCGGCGCCGGTGGCCGGGTCCCGCCTCGGCGAGGGTGACGAGGAACTCGACGTCGATCTGCACGTCGAGCGGGCCAGCCCGCAGGATTGATGGATCAGGCCAGTTCGTCGGCCATCAGGACGTGCCTCTGCTCGGGCGGCGCATAGGTCGCGTCCTCGTCGGTCAGCAGCGCCCAGCCCGTCGGCCCCAGCACCTCGATCGGGCGATAGCGGGTCTTGTACGCCATGCGTTCGGAACCCTTCACCCAGTAGCCGAGATAGACATAGGGCAGGCCCACGGCGCGCGAGCGCAGGATATGGTCCATGATGATGAGGTTGCCCATGCCTGGGCGCTCGCGATCGTTCGCCTCGAAGAAGCTGTAGATCATCGACAGACCGTCCACCTGCTGGTCGGTAAGGCACGCGCCGACCAGCCGGCCGCGCGTCCCGTCCGTCGTGGGTTCGCGATATTCGACGATGAAGCTGTTGACCGGCGAGTGCTCGACCATGTCGGCATAGTCTCTTTCATCCATCTCGGCCATGCCGCCGCCGGGATGGCGCGAGGCGAGATAGCGACGGAGCAGCTGATATTGCTCGTCGGTCGCCCAGGCGCGGCACGCGGTCACTTCCAGATCCGTGTTGCGTCGGAGCTGCTTGCGCTGCGTCGCATTGGGCACGAAATCCGCCGCCACGACCCGAACCGAGACGCAGGCGGTGCAGCCCGCGCAGCTTGGCCGATAGGCGACCGACTGGCTGCGGCGAAAGCCTATTCGTCCCAGCGCATCGTTGAGCTCGCCGGCGTGCGGGCCGTTCAGCTCGGTGAAGACCTTTCGTTCCTGGCGCCCTGGAAGATACGGGCAGGGCGAAGGGCTCGTTACGAAGAATCGCGGAAAGCGAAATGGCGCAGTCACCGCCTCTGGTCCCCTTTTTGACCGGAGATTACCCCCGGCTCGGGCCCGTTATGAATCGCCTGAGTCGTGATGAAAAGCCGCTTTACCATGAATGAAGGTTAACGCTGCGATCAGGATGAGTCTTGGAGATTTTGGTGATCGCGAGGCTTGCCGGACACCATACAGCATCCGCCGAATCGCGCATAGAGTCGCGCGACTCGGTTTACCGCAGCGGTGATTCGTTTCGTCAGGCGAGCTCTACGGGAGAGACCTCGTAGCCGCCGGCGCGCAATGCGGACATCAGCCGGTCGAGATGCGCCTTGTCGCGCGTCTCGCACTCGATATCGGTGATGAGGCCCTTGGCGGGGAGCGTCGTGAAGACGCGCTGGTGATAGATTTCGATAATGTTGACGCGTTCGGCATCGAAGATGCGCGCGACGTTGAACAGAGCCCCGGGGCGATCCTGCAGGCGGATGCGCAACCGCGCCAGTCGCCCGGAGCGCGCGAGGTCGCGCAGCAGGACATTCGCGAGCAGGCGCGTGTCGATATTGCCGCCGCACAGCACGATGCCGACCGTCTTGCCCTTGAAACGATAGGGATGCTGCAGCAGCGCGGCCAGGCCGGCGGCGCCGGCGCCCTCGACGACCGTCTTCTCGATCTGCAGGAGCAGGCTGACGGCTTCCTCCAGGCTGCGTTCGCTGACCAGGACGATATCGTCCACCAGGGCCTTCACGATCCGCGCGGTGGTCGTACCCGGCTCCTTGACGGCGATGCCCTCGGCCAGCGTATCGCCGGCGCAGGGCATGTCGGTGCCGTTGATGCGGTTGTACATTGAGGGGAACAGCTCCGCCTGGACTCCGATCACCTCGATCGGATGGTCAGCGGCGCGCGCGACGGTGGCCATACCGGAAATCAGCCCGCCGCCGCCGATCGGGGTGATGAGCGTGTCGATCGCGGGCACGTCGGCCAGCATCTCGATCGCTACCGTTCCCTGGCCGGCGATGACGCGAACATCGTCGAACGGATGGACGAAGGTCAGTTCGCGCTCGGCCTCAAGTTCGCGGGCATGGGCATAGGCCGCGTCATAAGTCTCGCCGAACAGGATGACGGTTGCGCCATGCCCCTCGGTCTGGGTCACCTTCACCGTGGGGGTGTTGGTCGGCATCACGATCGTTGCCGGGATACCGAGCCGGTTCGCGTGATAGGCGAGGCCCTGTGCGTGGTTGCCTGCCGAGGCAGCGATGACGCCCTTGGTCTGCGGGTTGAGCTGCAACAGCGTGTTGAGCGCCCCGCGCTCCTTGTATGCCGCGGTGAACTGCAGATTCTCGAACTTGAGGTAGACGGTTGCGCCAGTCAGCTTCGACAGCGTCTGGCTGACGAAGGTCGGCGTGCGGACGATCGAGGGCGCGATGCGCGCATGCGCGGCCTGGATGTCCGCCAGGCAGACAGGGAGCTCTTCGACGACGGGGAGGGGTTCGGTAGCCATAGGGGATGGCGCCTAGACCATCTGGCGCGACGAAGAAACACGCCTTATCGCGGAGGGCATGAGCAACATCGCATTCATTGGGACCGGGGTGATGGGCGCGCCAATGGCGGGGCACCTCGTCGCGGCGGGCCACGCCGTCACCGTCTATAACCGCACGCGCGCCAGGGCCGATGCCTGGGCCGCCAAATATGGCGGATCGGTCGCCGCGACTCCCGGCGAGGCTGCGGCCGGCAAGGACGCCGTTTTCTGCTGTGTCGGCAACGACGACGATCTGGCCGAAGTCGCGCTGGGTGCCGATGGCGCATTCGGTACGATGGCGGCTGACGCCCTCTTCGTTGACCACACCACGGTCTCCGCACAGATTGCCCGGCGGTTGGCGCAGGAGGGCGGCGCGAAAGGCTTGCTCGTCGTCGATGCGCCGGTTTCGGGTGGGCAGGCAGGCGCCGAGAATGGCAAGCTCTCCATCATGTGCGGGGGGAGCGACGAGGCGATAGCAAGGGCCGCGCCGCTGATGCAGGCCTATGCGGCGCGCATCGTCCATATCGGCGAGGCCGGGGCGGGGCAGACCACGAAGATGGTCAACCAGATTGCGCTTGCCGCCGCGGTCCAGGGCATCGCGGAAGCGTTGCGCTTCGCGCAGGTCGCGGGGCTGGATACCGACAAGGTGTTCGAGGCGGTATCGGGCGGCGCCGCCTCGAGCTGGCAGATGGTCAATCGCTGGGCGACGATGAGCGAGGACAAGTTCGATTTCGGCTTCGCGGTCGACTGGATGCGCAAGGACCTCGGCCTTGCGCTCGACGAAGCCAAGCGCAACGGTGCGGTGCTGCCGGTCACTGCGCTGGTCGATCAATTCTATGCCGACGTGCAGAAGATGGGCGGCGGCCGCAACGATACCAGTTCGCTGATCCGGAGATTGCCGCGGTGAGGCTGCTCCTGGCGGTCGTTGCGGCACTCTTGCTTCCCCCGGCGCCGGCCCTTGCGGACGCGCTGGTCGACAATGTCGACGGGATGACGCTCGACCAGGACGGCAAGGTCATCCGTTTCAGTGGCCTGTTGATCTCGCCTGACGGCAAGGTCGCCCGGCTGCTGCAGCAAGGCGAGAAGCGTCCCGACAAGCTCGACTGGCGGGCAGACATGAAAGGGAAGGTGCTGCTTCCCGGTTTCATTGACGCGCATGGCCATGTCATGGAACTCGGGTTTCGCGCACTCGAACTCGATCTCTCGGACACGAAGTCGCTCGACGAAGCGAAGGCGAAGATTGCCGCCTATGTCGCTGCAAATCCCGAGAAGAAATGGATTCTGGGAGGTGGCTGGAACCAGGAGGTCTGGGGTCTGGGCCGCTTCCCGACGGCGGCCGATCTCGATGCGGTGGTCAGCGACCGTCCGGTCTGGCTTTCTCGCGCGGATGGTCATGCGGGCTGGGCGAACAGTGCCGCGATGAAGGTGGCCGGTGTCACCGCGAAGAGCGCCACGCCCGCTGGCGGCCGCATCGAGAAGACCGGAACATTGCCCAATGGCGTGTTCGTCGATGCGGCGCAGGACCTGATCGGCAAGGCGGTGCCGCAGCCGCTGCCCAAGGACCGCGATTCCGCGTTCCTCAAGGCGCAGGCGATCCTGC
Source organism: uncultured bacterium (assembly GCA_903884945.1). GTDB lineage: Bacteria > Pseudomonadota > Alphaproteobacteria > Sphingomonadales > Sphingomonadaceae > Sphingomonas. The sequence continues at coordinate 2,267 of CAISGR010000124.1, read as the reverse complement.
TTGGCTTCGGCATTACCGCCACGGCCGATATGGGGACCAGCCTCGACGACTGGCTCAGCTATCGTCGGGCCGGTGATACGGGTGCGCTTCGCATCCGCATCATGAGCTATGGTGCGGGCGTCGAAACCGCCGTCCGGATCGGCGGCACCGGGCCGACGCCCTGGCTCTATGACGGTCGTCTGCGCCTTGGCGGCGTGAAGCTCTACGCGGACGGTGCGCTCGGCTCGCGTGGGGCGTGGCTCAAGGCGCCGTACAGCGACGCGCCGCGCCAGTCCGGCACTGGCTTCCTGGCGGACGACGTGATCCGCAATCTGATGAGCCGGGCAGCGATGGATGGCTATCAGCTCGCCGTGCATGCGATTGGTGACAAGGCCAACAGTCAGGTGCTCGACGCGATCGAGGAACTGTCCGAGACCTACAAGGGCGATCGGCGCTGGCGGATCGAGCACGCCCAGATCGTCGATCCGGCTGACCTGCCACGCTTCGGCAAGCATGGCACCATCGCCTCGATGCAACCCACCCACCAGACATCGGATCGCACGATGGCCGAGGCGCGTCTTGGGCCCGACCGGCTGGTCGGCGCCTATGCCTGGGCATCGATGCTGAAGAACGGCGCAGTGCTCGCGTTCGGATCGGATTATCCGGTCGAAAGCCCTGATCCCTTTGCAGGCTGGGCGGCGGCATTTACGCGGCAGGATGCCGAGGGGCAGCCTTATGGCGGCTGGCGCGCCGAAGAGAGGCTCACGCGCGAACAGGCGTGGTGGGCCTTCACGGGCGGTGCGGCCTATGCAGGCTTTGCCGAGGATAAGTTCGGTCGCCTCGCACCCGGCCAACGGGCGGATTTCATCATTGTCGACCGCGATCCGCTGATGGCAAGTCCGAGCGACCTGCGCGGCACAAAGGTAGAGGAGACCTGGGTAGGGGGGCACAAGGAGTGGGTGCGCAAATAGCACGGAACAGGGCTGTTTCGGCCAGCTCAAGGCCCTCGTCGTTCCGCGTGTTGATTGCCTTTGTGATCCTCTTCGCGCTGTACCAGTCGGCCGAAGGGCTGGGCGCCCGTTTGCTCGGCAGTTTTGCGGTACAGGCGGGGCTGATGATTACCATGGTGCTCGCTGCCTGGCCGGTCGGACGCTGGCTGGGGTATCGTGGATACGACGCCTATGGATTGGATCTGCGCGGGCGATCGTTCCGCCTGCTTGTCGCCATGCTGCTGCTCGCCGTCGCGGCGAAGGGCATTGCGATCCTCGCGGGCCTTCATGGCGGCATCTATGCCTTCGCGCCGTGGTCGGAGGGGGGCGCCGCATCCTTGGGGGGCCTGTTCGCGTCGGTGGCGCTCTCCACCTTCATTCCCTCGATCGCGGAGGATATGCTGACGCGGGGTTTCCTGCTTCGTGCCGCCAATCCGGGTTTCGGTGGCCCGGTCTTCGTGCTGGCTTCCGCGGCGCTGTTCACCGCCAACCACATCTATCGTTTCGATTCCGGGATCACCGAGCAGTTGCGCCTGTTCGTCATGGGGCTGGCCTATGCCGCCGCCGCGTGGCGCTGGCGGACCCTGTGGGGCGCGGTCGGGTTGCATTGGGGGTACAATCTCGCGGGCGGCCTTTCCGATCCCTTGATATCCGCGGTCGCGGAGTCAGCGGTTGCCGGGCGCTGGCTTACCATCGCCGTGCACCTGGCGCTGCTCGCAGTGATCCTGCTGATCCCGCTCGACCGCCGCGATCAGGCTCCTTCGTGACGTCCGGACAAGCGAAAGGCCGCGGCACCCCCCGATGCCACGGCCTTACTCCCGGGAAAGATACTGAGGAGCGTGAAGCGGCTCAGGCTACTTCGGCAACCGGCTCGCCAATCTCGTCCGGCTCGCGCAACACATAACCGCGGCCCCAGACGGTCTCGATATAATTCTCGCCTTCGCACGCCATGCTGAGCTTCTTGCGCAGCTTGCAGATGAACACGTCGATGATCTTGAGTTCGGGTTCGTCCATGCCGCCGTAGAGGTGGTTCAGGAACATTTCCTTGGTCAGGGTCGTGCCCTTGCGGAGCGAGAGCAGCTCCAGCATTGCGTATTCCTTGCCGGTCAGATGGACGCGGCTGCCATCGACCTCGACCGTCTTGGCGTCGAGATTGACGGCGAGCTTGCCGGTGCGGATGACCGACTGGCTGTGCCCCTTGGAGCGGCGTACCACGGCGTGGATGCGCGCGGTCAGTTCCTCGCGGTGGAATGGCTTGGTGACATAGTCGTCGGCGCCGAAGCCGAAGCTGCGCACCTT
>CAISGR010000123.1 GCA_903884945.1 uncultured bacterium | reverse complement strand
TCTCTGGTCATTGTGCATGGCGTCGCATGTGCCGACGACGAGCGCGCATCGCAAGATTACCGAACTGACGAGGAAAGGGCTGCTCGTGCGCCGTGCAGATGGCACGGATGGCCGACGCGTTTCGATAGAGCTAACCGAGCAGTGTCTCAGCCGTCTTGATAGCCTTCTCGATTCGATCTCAGCGCAGCTCGGATTACAGCCATAGCGCCATCCATCCGCCGACCACAGGCGATAGTCCGAAACTTGGTGGGTTTCCGATCGAGGCCAACGTCCATGGCGGGACAGCCGATAGTCTTTGCGCCGGGAAGATATATTCTTAGCTTGGGTCGCAGATCGTCCCGCAATCGGCAAAGGGCCTGTCCCTATTCTAATTCGTCGAATGATTGGGAGCCTCAGATCAAGGCGACGAAAAAATCGTCGAGCACGTCTGCCATACCCGGGGCACACTTCAAATTGTGGCTTCGGAGCGGCTCGAGTTTCGGAACTGCGCGATCATAGATTGCGAGATTCGTTTGGCCATTGAGGCGGGACGGACAGAGAATGCCGTCGACCGCTGCCGGATGACCGTAGAATGCCACCGACCATTTTCGGGCGAGGGCCTGCTGGCTCCCGCGCAGAACGTCGCTCGGTATCCCCATCCGCACCGGCCCATCGCCGGTCAAATCGAGTAGGCGGAGGGAATCGCGAACCCGAACCTCCGCATAAAGCCGGTCGTCCAGTTCCTTCTCTTCAACCTCTACGTCCCCGACCACGCCATCGCGATCATCCCGAAGAATGGTTTCGAGGAAGCAGACCTTTAACGATGATCCGAGGTAAAGCACGCCGAAGCGCGAGTCCGGGACGCGCCGGCGAGGGTCGCTGAAGCGTGTCGGGTTCTTCCCGAAGCTCAGGGAATCGGGAAAGGTCAGTCGATGGATTCGCCCGAACTCCATACCTGCGGCGATTGGCGCGATATCGAGTGGGACGCCGGCGAACGCGGGCGTCGGTGGAACGCCTGGCACTAGGAGAAGTCGCCCCGCGCCAGACTTTCCGCAGCCTGCAGCACCTGCTCGGTCTTGCCGCGGCCCAGGGCTTCTCTGGCCGTCGCGCCATTCAGCACCGCGTGACGCTGGGTGAGGAAACGATAGACACCCCAAGGACTGTCCCCGAGGAGTTCGAACAATTGGGGGAGCATGCCGAGGGGCTTCCCGTCCTCATCGACCTGCCACGCGGGAAAGCGAAAACCCCGCTTGGCCCCATCGAGGCCGAGCAATTCGTGCTTCTGCCGCCGCGCATTCACGGTGACTCGGGAAACCCCCAGCCGCTCGGCGAATGCCTCGGCCGTCAACATGTCGGCCTGATCCAGAATTTCAGCGGCCCGCAGGCGCCCGCGCTCGCGTGCGGCCCGCAGCGCGTCATCGAGTCGATCCTCCTCCGCCACCGGTTGCGCCGCCACCGGATCAGGCAAGGCCGACACTTCAGGATTGCCCTCAGCATCGATCATGACGGTGAAGCCGCTGGCGCGACCGTTCTTCTGATTCCGTGCGATCGTCTGGCCGAGGGTCTCCATCAGCCGCTTGATCGTCGGCTGACGGGCAGACAGGGTCTTGAGGACGCTGGACGGCAATTTGATGGCAAACGCGTCGTCGTTGGACATGGCGGAGCCGCTCCGCACAAGCATCGCACTCGTCGCGGCCGAGTGCGCGACGCGAGCGCCCTTTATGCGCTTGGCCTGTGTCGACACGGATTTGGTAGTCGCCATGAGAATCTCCTCGCCGACAAGATGGCGACTACCTGTCATCTCGTCAATACCGTTAACTTGGTAAAGCAGGCCCCACCACTTTTTTAGTAGGAGAGAGTTGGCGACACCTGTCAGGTCAGGGTTGCCGGCGCCTGGACAACCTCCCGAACAACTGGAAGCGACGGATCTGGCACCGTCGGTCGCAGGTGGAAGCCGGGGTGACCACAACGGATCGTGGCGACGGATGGTGGGACAGGCCGTCCTTCCCGTTCGGGCCTGTCCTGCTGCAGCTTCTGACCAATCCCGGCACAGCGCGCGTGTCGGTCGATGTTGATGCCGAATATCGCGCGCTGCTTCCTGCGAACCACAGCTCCTCTCCACCTTCCCTTCCCGCACCGGCCCACGACGGCTCGACGGATTGGTCGGTGTGATAAACACTTGCGTCCAAGACCGAAGCAGGCAAATTAGCGCCGCTCCCGCGACACTCGGGAGTGGGGCATGGAAACCCCTTTCTCGTGAACTCGGTCACAGTCTCTGCGGCCGGGTGGCATGCGCGTATGTCCAGCCGGCTTGCCGGTAAAGGCGCATGCGCCTGCCGCGAGACAGGTTTCCAACATCCGGCTTTGGCCGTCGCCCCGAGTGGACATAGGGCGCGACGAGATGGACCAAGGCCGACAAGACGACACAAATCTTTATAATCACGCTGAAGGCGGAAGCGCCGCGAACCGCGCGGATGCCGCAATGCTGGATTCGTGATGGCGCTCGACGACGACGGCGATCATGCCGGAGCGAGAGAAGCAGGAAATTCGAAAGTCTTGGACGTTTCCGAATTCGATGCCATTTACCGATCGGAAGTACCCGCGCTGGTGCGCTTCTTCCGGCGACGGCTGGGATCATATGACGAAGCCGCTGATCTGGCGCACGAAGCGCTTGCCAGGTTCCTGCGCGTGTCGCCGCTTACACAGGTTTCGACGCCCCAGGCCTATCTGAGACGTATCGCGACCAATCTCCTGCGAGACCGCGCGGAGCGTGCCTCGACCCGCCTTGCGGAATTGTCGGTGCCGCTTGTCGAGGGGCTGGACCATCCGACAGAATATGACCAGCACCGGGAATTGGAAGGGCGCCAGGAATTGCTTCATTATGAAGGCATCCTGCGCCAGCTTAAGCCGAAAACGTTGGAAATCTTCCTGCTCAGCCGCGTCGATGGTTTCACGTATAAAGAGATAGCGAGTAGACTCGGGATGAGTGTTTGGGGTGTTAAGCGACAGATGCTGAAAGCCATCGCACATATCGATCAACACCGGAGGAGCCGGTGAGCGGCCAGCCGAACAAGATCGAGCGGCAGGCCTATCGATGGCTGATGAAGATGCTCGACGATCCCGGTCGGCATGCCGCTGCGCTGGAGCGTTGGCTGTCGAAAGACACCGAGCATCGCGCGGTCTATAAGCGCGTGGCGATTGAGGTCGGCCGCGCCAGCGACAGTGCGGTTCACCTTCCATCATTGCGATCCGACGCAACGATGAGATCTGAACCATTCGGCTGGGCGTCGAGGAGCCGCATGGTCGTCGTCGGTGGTGTGATCGTTATGAGCGTAGCGGTGATCGGGATTCTCGGCACCCATCATGCCTTCTGGAGCGGCCCGGCGCCTTGGGAAAATCATAGGTCAGAATCGCGAAGCTATGAGGCAAGCGCGGAGGACAACAACCTCAAGCTCCCCGATGGCTCGGCCGTAACATTGTTCGCAGGGTCGAGGATCGTCACGCGTTTCACGGAAGGCGAGCGTGCCGTTGACCTCTTGCGGGGCCGGGCGCGCTTTGCGGTATCGCATAATCCTGCTCGACCGTTTGTCGTATATGCCGCAGGCGGCAAGGTGACGGCGACCGGAACGCTGTTCGAGGTTGCGATTTCGCGTGGTGTCAACGTCCGGCTTATCAGCGGCTCAGTTGTGGTGAGCCTTCCTCAAGCAGCGAAACAGAGGCCGGCGAACATCGTCCGTCTGATGCCAGGTCAGCAGGTTTCTTACTCGGCGCCGGAAACCGCATCACAGGTAGCCGCCGGACCATTAGCGTCGGACGCCTCACAGCGTTTGGAGAGCTTCGACGACGTCCCTGCTGCCGAGATCGCTGAAAAGGTGAACCGGTCTTCGGCAATCAAAATTGTCTTTTCTGATCCTGCGCTGGGCAGCCGGAGAATCGTAGCGGATCTTGACATCCAAGACCCTCAGGCCGTCGCCCAGAAGCTCGCGTTGGTTTTGGGTCTGGTGGTTGACCGCAGCCGGCCGGACCGACTTCTGCTCGAGCTAGCCAAATAATTTCAGGGAGCGGCAGGACCGCCCCACATTTCAAGCCATCCCGTCTGGCCAATGCACCCGCACGACAGCGGGAGAACCCAAGGGGGCATTGGAATGAGGCGGAATCGGATCGGAATATACATTGGCGTGATGGCCGCGGCCTTGTCTATAAGTTCGGCGAGCTTTGCGGAGGAGCAGCCTGCGCGGGATTATGACGTCGCCGCTCAGGATCTTAAAACCGCGCTTCGCGAGGTTGCGCGAGAATCAGGACTCGAACTCCTCGCGATAAGCGATGATCTGCGGGGCCGACATGCGCCCGCGCTGAAGGGCCACTATACGCCTGTGGATGCAATCGCGCAGCTATTGCGCGGCACAGGCCTCAACGCAGAAATCTCTGGTGGAACGATTTACATACGGGGGCGATCGGGACCGCCAACAACGGCGGTAGCAGGTTCGAGCGAAACATCCGACATCGTCGTCACGGGATCTCGAATTCGCGGGTCCATTCCAACGTCTCCGGTCATAACGCTTTCACGTGAAGCGATGCACGACGCCGGGCAGAGCACCTTGGCAGGCGTCATCAGCACAATCCCCCAGAATTTTGGTGGCGGGCAGAATCCGGGCGTAGGCCTGAACGTGCCGGAAAGTCGGGGAATAAGCAGCGGCTCGTCGTCGACCCTGAATCTGCGCGGGCTCGGATCCGATGCGACTTTGACCCTGCTGAACGGTCACCGGCTGGCGTATAGCGTCGCAAACCAATCGGTAGATGTGTCGACGATCCCGGTTGTGGCCGTGGAAAGGCTGGAGATCGTCGCGGACGGCTCCTCGGCACTTTACGGATCGGACGCCGTCGGGGGTGTTGCAAACGTCATCCTGCGACGTGACTATCAGGGGCTCTCCACCACGGCACGGCTCGGCGGGTCGACCGACGGTGGCAATCAGCAACAGCAGTATGATGCGATTGCAGGAACCAGATGGGCGAGCGGCGGCATCATGCTCGCTTATGAGTTCGAGCGCGACACGGAGATCAAGGCGAGCGAGCGATCTTACGCAGCAACACGCTCGCCCGGCCTTTTCCTCTATCCCGCCATCAAGCATCACAACGTGATCGCGAGTGCGCACCAGAACGTCGGGGATTCCGTTACTTTTGAAATCGACGGCTTGTACAATTCGAGATCAAGCCACACCCAATACGCGCTGGACTCCCGTGGGGATGTTTCAGCCAATGGCGCGAAGACCGACTACCAGACCGAATCGTTCGCCATAGCGCCGGTATTGCGCATGAGGTTGTCGCCCAAGTGGGAGGCAAGCCTGGTCGGAAGCTACGGCGAGGACCGCTCGCGTTACGACCTATCCTTGTTCGCGAATAATGTGGCGATCTACAAGCAAGCCGGCTGCTACTGTAATGCAGCCGCATCGGTCGAGGGCAATGCGAACGGGACATTGTTCGCCCTGCCGGCAGGAGAGGTCAAGGCGGCAGTCGGAGGCGGCTGGCGCAGCAATGATTTCCATGCGCGTCAAACTTCGGGCGGCACGCAGAACATCAACGTCTCGCAGGCCACCTATTACGCGTTTGGTGAGATCAGCATTCCGGTCATCGCACCCGAGCAGGACATCGCCTGGGCGCATCGCCTGACATTCACTGCAGCCGTTCGATGGGAGGACTATCCGGGCATCGACAAAGTGGCGACGCCGAAGCTTGGCGTCGTCTTCGCCCCCTCGCCCGATTTCGACCTGAAGGCGACGTGGGGAAAGTCGTTCAAAGCACCGACCTTGTTTCAGCGCTATAACGTCGAATTCGCAACGCTATACAGTGCGGCCAGCCGCGGCGGCTCTGGTTATCCGGCGAGCGCGACAGCGATCCTGCTTACGGGCGGTAATCCCGATTTGAAGCCCGAGCGGGCGACGACATGGTCCGCAACAGTAAGCGTTCACCCGCGGCGCCTGTCCGGAGCCCGGTTCGAGTTGAGCTACTTCAACATCGACTATCGCAATCGGATCGTAACGCCGATCCCCTTCCCGACGCAATCGCTCAGCAACGCGATGTTCGCCGATCTCGTGGATTTGAACCCAGTGGCGGCGCAAATCGCCGCCATCACCAGTGGGAACGTTCTATTCCAGAATGCGACAGGAGCGGCGTTCAATCCCGCGAATGTCGTCGCGATCATTCATAACACCAATCTCAATGCAGCGACTCAACTGATTCGAGGCGTCGATGGAAGCGCTAGCTACGCGTTTTCGCTCCCTCACAAGGGGACGCTCTCGTTACTGGCGGCGGCAAGCTACATTACCCTGTCCCAACGCCTCAGCCCGCTCCAGCCGAATACCGAACTCTCCGGCGCGATCTTCAACGTTCCCCATGTGAGGGCTCGCGGCGGCGCGGTCTGGAAGCAGGACGCGCTGACGTTCGCCGGCTTCGTCAATTACACTGGCGGGGTTCGGGACGTTCGCTTCACGCCGGTTGCGGACGTGGCGGCGATGACCACAGTCGATATCGCGGCGCACTACGCGATAGGCGGCGGGCGGAGGTTGTTCTCGAACTTTGAGCTTGGCGTTTCCGCTCAGAATTTGTTCAACCGCCAACCCAGTCTCATTCGGTCCAGTCAGCCCTATGAGGCGCCATACGACTCCACCAACTATTCGCCCTTTGGGCGGGTTCTGAGTGTGAGCCTGACCAAGAAATGGTAGCGGCAAGCGCCCTGCGACGTGCGCGTCGCAGCATCATCACCGCGTGCTTGCTGTCGAGCGCTCATTGCGCCCCGGCGGCGGCAGCCCCTTGTGACGGAATGGACCCTCGAGAATCGACGGAGGTGGCCGCTTCGCGTCTCATCAAAGAAGACGATCTCATTCGCTTGCGCGACATCGGGTACACCTATCTGTCTCCGGGACAGAAGCTTTTCGCGCTTTCTCCCGATCGTCAGCAACTGACGTTCTCGATGTATCGCGCCGATCCATCCAGCAACGCGTACTGCGAAGCGGTCTATATTTTCGACCGTGCGCGGGGCCGGCTGCGTCAGGTTGATTCGGGGATCGAGCTGATCCTCGAAGCCTATCCCATCCGAGGGGTGAGGGTCGATTACGGCTATCCGTCAGTGATCGTGCCGGCCTGGTCACCTGATGGGAAATGGTTGGCGTATCTGAAGCGTGCTGGCGGTCGGACCCAGATCTGGCGCGTCAATGTCGACGGCGAGCCCGCGCAACGTGTTTCCGACGCGCCGATCGACGTAGACCGGTTCACCTGGACACCAGACGGCAATGCTCTCGTCTACCAGACCAGGCCAGGCATTGCCGATATCGAACGCTCGATTGACCAGGAGGGCCTGCGAGGATTTCTCTTCGACGAGCGGATCGTGCCCTATAGCAGCAGCCGACCTGCGGTGACGTTGCCAGCCCTGCCACGCTATTGGCGCCTTGATCTACGCACGGGCCGGAGCAGCGTCGCAAGCGAGGGAGACGCGGCGTTGCTCGCGCCACTCCCCGCGATGGACCCGGCGCAGAATATGCGATCGATTCTCTCGGCAAGCGGACGTCGGACGTGGACTGAGCGTCGTGATCCGCAGGCCTATCTCAGTACGGTCGATCTATGGGCCGAGGATCGCGCCGGCGTTAAGCGACGCTGTCCGGACAGTGTCTGCAGCGGAACGCGGTCGTTCGGTATTCAGCAGTTGTGGTGGGCCTTTGGCCAGCTCGAGGTGCTTTTCTTGAGACGCGAAGGTTGGGGCGGCAGTCAGACAGCACTATTTCGGTGGTTCCCAGGCGAGCGGAAGGCTCGCCGATTGCTCCTGACCGATGATCTCCTTCTCGGTTGTGAGCTCATAGAACCGGAGCTTATCTGTGCGCGCGAGGGTTCGACTGATCCGCGCCGTCTGGTCTCGATCAACGTGACCACCGGACGCGAGCAACTGCTTGTCGACCCGAATCCCGAATTCCGTGCGGTCAAACTTGGGAGCGTGGAGCGACTACACTGGCGAAGCACTGCCGGGGTGGAGACATTTGGTGATCTCGTACTGCCGCCGAATTATGCGGGACAAGGGCGCCTGCCCCTCGTCATCGTCCAATATATCAGCACCGGTTTCCTGCGCGGCGGTGTCGGCGATGAATATCCTGTCCAGCTGTTCGCGAGGCAAGGTTATGCCGTTTTGAGCTTTCATGCCCCGCCAGCGTTCGCAACATGGGATGGCAGCAAGAAGGACTTCGAACAGGCAGTCGCACAGACGTCGCGCGACTGGTCGACGCGGCGGATGATCTTCACATCGCTCGAAAGCGGCATCAAGCTGCTGATCGATCGCGGCATCGCCGATCCGTCGAGAATCGGTATCAGCGGTCCCAGCGATGGGTCGACGACTGTGCAATTCGCGTTGATCAATCGGCCCGGCCTGTTCGCGGCGGCATCGGTTTCTTCCTGCTGTACCGATCCCAGCTTTTTCATGCTTTATGGCGGCATCGGCCTCGCAGAGGAGCGCACCAAATGGGGTTTCCCGCCGGCGCGCGGGCCTGGGTCAGAAGCGTGGCAACCGCTGTCGCTCGCGCTGAATGCGAACAGCATCAAAACGCCTCTGTTGATGCAGCTTGCCGATCATGAATATCTAGGAGGCTTGGACAGCTTCATGTCGCTGCGGGCCGCGCGCCGTCCGGTCGAACTTGTCGTCTATCCCGACGAATATCATCTTATGTGGCAGCCGGCGCACCGACTAGCCGCATATCGGCGAAATCTCGAATGGTTCGATTTCTGGCTGCGCGCGCGCGCGGACGCAAATCCTGTCGATACCGGCCAATATGAGCGATGGCGAACCTTGCAGGCTTCGGCACCGCATTGAGCGCGAATGAGATCAGGCCGTATTCCTGTTGGATCCTACCGTCTGCAACCAGGCCTCGACGTCGGTGAGCGCCATGATTCGCCAATAGCCGAGACCACGAACAGGTCCTTTGTCGACCAGGAAGCTTGCGATCTCGTCGCGATTGACGATGCCGTTTGCCGCCAGAAGACCGTCACATAGCAGCTGCCGTATTCGTTCGCGGTTCGCTTCGAACAGCTCGACGACAACACTGTCAGGAGTGCCCTTCGACCGTCGTTCGAGAATGTCGGAAGGGAGCGCGTTGGCATAGGCACGCCGCGCGAGCGCCCTGTTCTGACCGCCACGGCTCCACATCCAGCTTGGAATCCGCAGGCACAATTCAATGATAGGTAGCGCCATCAAAGGCCAGACCGTCCTGTGCGAACGCTCGCGCCCATAACCCTCGAGATGATTGAGAATGCCGATAAGCCAAGCGACGTGGGTGGCCTTTCCCGGCAACGCATCTTGTGGAGCATCAGCCCATAATGAAATGCATGCGGATGGCCCCTCGGCGGCCATTTGGGCTGTAAGGAACGCAAGTTCTGGGCGCCAGCGATAGGTCCTGCTACCGAAGCAGGCGCGCCGAACGCCGCTGCGCAATGCTGTCCAGATGCTGCAATCGGCAATCTGGGAGATGTCGCGGGCCGTGGGCCATAACTGACGGAGCCGCCCAGTCATCAGGCAGTCTGCGACCGGAGCAGCGGATTGGAGATAACAAAAAACATTGTCGCCGCCGCCTCCACTGAAGAACGTATCGGCGCCGACATTGCGGGCGACGGCAAGATTGCTGCGGTCGCCGGACTGGGCGAAGCCGCGGGCAATCGGGCGCGGCAAATGAGCAGCATCCGAACGCGTGACATCGACATGGGCGACGTCCTCGAACATTTCAAACAACTGCACGCCCAGATGGCCCGCAAGGATGCGCGCGAAACGGCGCTCGTCACCGGCGGCGTCCCTAGTGAACAGCGTCAAGCAGGACAATTTGGCACCACTTTGGGCAAGCGCAGCCGCGACGATCGAGGAATCGAGCCCGCCGGAGACGCCGAGCACCGCGTGATTGGTGGTTCGAGCGAGCGCGCCAACACACCCGTCTACACAGCGTCGCAGCAGCTCGACGGCCTCTACGTCATCGGTAAGATTATCCCTCCGGTCGGTGAAACGCCAAGGATTCCACGCCTCGAATAATGTGAATTTCCCGCTCGTGATGGAAAGGCCATAGCCACCCATCAACTCGGCGACGCCGAGCAGACAGGTGCGGTGCATCCGGAGGTTGGGCGCAATGACGTGGCGTGCGACGCTATCCCAGTCGACCCCGCCCGGCATTAATCCCAGATCACCTAGGAGGCCGACATCGGGCGTGATGGCGATCCCGTCTTCGGCACTGACATGGTAGGCACCTAACGAACCGAACGGTGCGCGCAGAATGGTGAGATTGCGCCCGTCACTTTCCACAAGCGCCGCAACATAATGGCCCCAGAAGTCGCGGATCAGCGCATCGCCGCGGACACCATCGACGATCGCGCGTTGCGCGGCTCGCGGGAGCGTGTGCGCAGTCTCAAAGGGCGGCTCGCGCGAAAAGAGTTCGCCGATGATCACGCCGCGGCCGCCGTCGAGCATGACGATCGGCAGGTCGGGCGAGCTGAGGATAAGAAGGTCGTCGAGCTCGAGTACGATCCCAAGATCGTGGCGAGGGAGGCCATGCATCAGCCGTGCGCGAAGGTCTCGGCAGCGCCCGGAGAGGATCAGATATCGTCCAGGCATCAGATTACCAAAATCGGAGTATAGCTATGGATATTCTCGAGGTGGTCATTGAGAACAATATGTTCGTATTGCACCCAGCAATGAGCCCGGAATGGCCGCGCTGCGACGCCGAACACCATTTCGACGCCGACGTCGCGCGACAGCAAGAGTTTCGCCATCGCCATCGATCTTGGCAGGCAGCGGTCTCGAGCCGAAACCCAGCGACTCAGCGCGGAAAACGCTTCGACAGCGGCATGAAGTTTGAGTTCAGGGTTCGTAAGAGGGGTCAATCGTGTCTTGATCCAAGCGATGCGTCCAACCATTCGGTGAAGCGTCATGAAGCGCAGTTGCGCCTCTGCCTGGGCAAGCGCGAGCGAAGCGGTTGCCAGCGATAGAGGTGAGGGGCGCGGTGTCATGACATCGACCATGCTGTCACGAGGTGGATGAGCGGGCGCGCACGGCCGAGGGCGCGTATCGGGCGGCCCCTCGATCAAAACGCCAAGGCCTAGCAAACAATCCACCTCGGGTCGGGCTGCAAGCGAGCCTTTTTGTACGACCTCCTGAAAGGCCATGTCTGCCTTCGAGGGGAGGCTGAAATAGCGATCAGCGCGCAGGTCGAGAAAGACCGTGCGGTCACCTGACCGGCAGAAATGAAGGTCATCTCGTAATCGAAATCCCATTGGCGCAATCCCGGCTGTTCCGGCGCGCGGTTGCCCGCGCGCCGGCGGACCTCAGTCCTCGGACAGCCCGGCGCCGAACGACAGACCCACGGTGTCGCCCAGGGGCGCGATCGGCCCTTTGGTTTCCCGTGTCACCGAGCCGAGATCGATGACCTCGTCGTCGCGCTGTTCTTCCACACGCTCCATG
>CAISGR010000122.1 GCA_903884945.1 uncultured bacterium | reverse complement strand
GGCGGTCGCCTTGAGGCGCCCGTCCATCTGGGTGATCGCGGCGGTCGTCTCCTCGAGGCTGGACGCATTGCCTTCAGTGCGGCGTGCGAGATCCTCGGAGGCCTGGGCGATCTCGCCCGAGCCGGTCCGGATCGTCGAGGTGCTCTCGATGACCGACCCGATCAGGTCCCGCAGGGAATCTACCGCCTGGTTGAAGTTGGCGCGAAGCTCCTCATAGGCGGGCGGGAAGACCGTCTCGATATTGTGCGTGAGGTTGCCCTGGGACAGTTCCTCGAGGCCCTGGCGCAGGGTCTGCACGATCATTGCCTGCTCCGCCGCCTGCGCCTGCTGCGCGACCGCGGCATCGCGAAAGACGAACATCGCCTTGGTCATGCGCCCGACGCAATCGGCATAATCGGTATAGGCGATCTGGCTGGAGAGATCGCCGGCGGCGAGGCCCTCCATGCGGACCACGGTCGACACATAGGGTACGGAAATCGCGGTGCGGAACCAGACCGAGAGAACCGCCGAGGCAAGCGTCGCCGCGAAACAAATGGCTATCACCGGGATTGATCCAGTGAAAATGGACCCGATGGCAGCCAATGCCGTCAAGCCGGTCAGGGATCCAAAGGCGACCAGCAATTTCATGCGGATCGGTGCGACCGTGGTAAACCAGTTCATAGTCCTATAACTCCATCATGATCGGGCAATTGTTCGGGAAAGGCGCAATTTTTTTGCGGCCCTTGCCGGCCGCTGGCGATCTGGTGTGGGCAGACGGGGCCGTCTGGCCGCCGCTACCGGCTACGGCGGTTCCATCGACCACGGGGCTCGGCACAGCGGGTTGCCCGCAAACGGCGGCCCCGATGAATATTAAAGTCTTTCAACATCATACTATACCCCGACAGACGACTCCCGACGGCCCGGGCCGGCAGAAAACATCCCGCTTCTCCGCAAGGCCGGATGAGCCACGGAGTTCCACAGGGATATTCTAGGAAATTTTTCGGTGGGACCGGTGGGGAACAGCCCTAACATTCGCCGAAAGACGCCGATCGGCGATCGCGGATATCGGACGCACAGCCGCATTTTCGGGCCGGATCCCGCCCGCTTCCGCGCAAAGAAAAGGGCCCGGAAGCGACATGCTTCCCGGCCCTCGAGGTTGGACAGGCGGGCGGCCGGCGGTTTCCCGCCGGTCGCCGGGGGGACCTGTCAGAACTTGAAGCGCACGCCCGCCGTATAGGCGCGGCCGACAATGTCGTAGACCGAGATGTTGGTCGGGATGTTCACGCCCGGCGTCGTGCCCGGGATCAGCGGCGGCTGGCGGTCGAACAGGTTGTTGATGGTGGTGAACAGCTCGAGATTGCCGCCATGGCCCGGCACCTTCGCACGCAGCGTCAGGTCGGTATAGAAGACGGCCGGGACGTTCGGGTTGGTGAAGTTCACGCGGGCGCCGTTTGGCAGGTTGCCGGGGATGTCGAGGCGCATCTTGCCGATCATCTGCTCGCTCACCGTGATGGCGAACGGGCCGTTCTGATAATCGACCGTCAGGCTGCCGCGGAGCCGCGGATAGGCTGCCGGGTTGCTCGTCACGACGCTGACGCCGGCATAATGCAGGACCGGCGCGCCAGTGAACTGCTGGGTATCGAACTTGTCGAGATAGTTGGCGTAGAGCCGGATGCCGAGGAAGCCGTTGCCGACCGCCGAGCGATAGCTTGCATCGAAATCGATACCCGCTGTCTTCAGGAACGCGATGTTCGCCGGGGCGATCCTGATCAGGGTCGGGAAGGTCGTCGGCGTGGTGCGGGTGATCAGCGCGCACTCAGGTGCCGTGCCGCCGCTGTTGTTGCAGTTGTTGACGATCTGCTGGGCGGAGAGCTGATCGATCAGATTGTCGACCTTGATGTTGTAATAGTCGAGCGAGGCGCTGAAGCCGGGCAGGAAGCTCGGCTTGAACACGGCCCCGAAGGTGATTGTCTTGGCCACTTCAGGCTTCAGATTCGGGTTGCCCGAGGTCACGCTGGTCGCGTTGATGTTGAGGCCGCTGGCCGTATCGTTGACGATGCCGATCGCCGACTGCGCGCCGCTGTACAGCTCGAACAGGTTCGGTGCGCGGATGTCACGCGAATAGGTGCCGCGGAACAGCAGGTCCGCCACCGGCGCCCAGGTTGCGCCGACCTTCCAGGTGGTCACGGTGCCCGAGGCCGAATAATCGGTCACGCGGATCGCGCCGTTGAGGCTCAGCTCCTTGAAGCCGGGCGCATCTTTGAGGATCGGCACGGCCAGCTCGCCATAGGCTTCCTTCACATTCAGGCTGCCATTGGCGACACCCACATTGGTCAGCCAATAATAGAGCGCGCCCGAGGGGACGCCGCGCAGGCCGGCAAAATAGGTGGCGCGGATCGCGGCGGTCTGTGCCGCGAGCGTTGCCGTATCCGTGGCGGTGCCGGCCAGCGTCGCCGGATCGGCATTGCTGGTCAGGTTCAGGGACTGGTTGCGATATTCAGCGCCGATCGCGAAATCGACCGGGCCGGCGGGCAGGTCGAACAGGCTGCCGGCCAGGCTGGCCGCGACTGAATCCTGCTTCAGCGTGGCGGCGTAGCTCGAGGTGCCGGTGGCATAGGCATAGCCGGCCGGGGTCGACTTGGACGGATCGCCATGCAGCACGTCGAGCGGCTGGCAGCCGGTATATTGGCTGGCCACCGCCGGGTCGAGCAGGACGCGGCAGGTGACCTGGCCATTGGCCGGGTTCACCACGGCATCGACCGCGGCATAGAGCTTCTTGTTGTCGTACAGGCCGGACGTGTCCATCCGGTGCTTGGACTCGCCATGCGTGTAGCTCAACGACCATTTCAGGCCGGCGACCTTGCCCTGCAGGCCGCCCGTGGCGAGCCAGTAATCGGTGCGCTCCTTGGCGACCGGCTGGGGCTGCCCGGCATTATATTGCTGGACCGTGAGGCTGCTGCCCGCGCCCGGGATCGAGGCGGCCAGCGCCGAGGAAAGATAGGGGTTGCCGTTATAGATGGTGACGGCTTCGCTCGGACCCACCAGCGCATTGGTCTGGGTGATGTAGCTGAAGTCGCTGCGCGTATAGATTGCCTGGGCATAGGCGGTGATATCGGGCGTGACGTCGAAGCTGATGCGGCCGAACGTCTGGTAGTTCTTGTACGGCGTCACCGCGTTGGTGTGCGGATCGATCTTGTAGCCGTCGCCGCCCTGCTGCAGGCCGGCCGAGCCGATCGCCGTGCCGGTGCTGAAGGCGCGCGTGGTGCCGTCACTGTTGATCACCTGGCCGACGAACGGGTTGCCCGAGACGCTGGAGGCGGTGATGCGGCCGTTCGGCGCGATTGCCGAGATGAGGATGTTGGACTTGATCGTATAGGGATTGAGCGAGCCGCCGAGCGAGCAGGCCGTCGGGTCGGTGGTGGTGTTCACGCAGCCCGGAGTGGCACCGACAAAGTCATAGCCCTGGTTGGAGATGTCGCGGTCGCTGCGCAGCATGCCGTTGCTGCCCGAATATTCAGCGCTCAGCAGGATATGGCCGCGATCGCCGGCGAAGCCGAAGCCGCCCGCCGCGCCGATGCGCTGGTTGGCGTTGTCGCCCCGTTCCGAGACGCCGGCCTGGGCGACGCCCGAAAGGCCCTTGAAATTCTTGTCGAGCACGAAGTTCACGACACCGGCGACGGCGTCCGAACCCCAGGCGGCCGAGGCGCCGCCGGTGACCACGTCGACGCGCTGCAGCAGCAGCTGCGGGATCACGTTGGTGTCGATCGTGCCGACATATTCGGTCGGCGCCATGCGGACGCCGTCGAACAGGATCAGCGTGCGCAGCGGGCCCTTGGGGTTCGGGCCGGTGGTGCCGAGGCCGCGCAGGTTGAGCACATTGCCGTGAATCGGGAGGTTGGAGAAGTTCGAGGCAGCGCGCGCGCCGCCCAGCGAATTGGCGAACTGGGGCAACTTGTTCAGCGCATCCGGCACGCTCGACGGGGTCGATTTGAGCAGGTCCTCGGTCGTCGCGACGGTCACGGGGGTCGGGGCGGTATAGCCGTCGCGCACGATGCGCGATCCGGTGACCACGATGTCCTTCTCGACCTTCGCCTCGTCAGCCGACTGATCGGCGGCGGCGGGCTTGGGCGCGGTCTGCGCCGCGGCCGGCGCGGCGATCAAGAGCGCGCTGGTGCTGGCGAGAAGAACGGAAACGGCATGACGTCGCATTGGAGACCTCCCCTGATCGGCTGGATGCGTATCGCTCCCGCCATTTTGATTATTATCCGGTAGTGCAGTTTTGAATATCACCGAACAAAATTGCCTGTCAATGCAAAATTGGTGGTCGAAAAGAGTCGGTCATTCCCTGTCCTCACGGCGTCGGGCGCGGCGCGGCGCCGATATCGGCCCGCCATTTCGCCAGCCACAGCGCCCTGCGCGCAGCCTGGAAACCGGGTTGCGGGCGGATGTCGTCGCCGATCACGAGCGGTCGGGAGCGGCCCGATTCGGTCGGCGGCCAGGCCGGAAGGCCGGGGCCGTTCGGATCGCCCCGGGCGATGAAATGATACCAATAGGATTGCAGCGTCCGGGCGAGCGCCTGGTCGGCGGGGGCCGCGCCGGCGGGCAGGCCGGCGATATAGGGCATGTCCGCGCAATGCGGCGCGCCCGGCGCGGTCGCCCGCTCGGCCGCCGGCACATAGGCGAAATGATAGGACCAGGCCGGCGCGGCACCGGCGGCGAGGTCCGCCATGCCGAGCCCGGCCGAGGTGAAGATGAAGTCGGTCTGGACGCGGCGCAGGAATTCGGCGTCGCTCAGCGGACCATCGGCTTCATAGACCGGGCGAATCGCCGCCATGTCGATACCGAAGCGGTCGCGCAGCACCGCCGCGTCGAACCCCATCAGCCCGAACACGCTCGCCTCGTTGCTGGTCGAGCCCGAGATGAAGGGCACGGGCGCCTGCGCGCCGCGCGCGAAGATTGCGGAGATCTGGCCGGGCAGCAGGCGGCCGTCGACGATCGCGCCGAAATTGGGCGGCCCCGGATCGGCGGCCAGGATCTGCGCCGGGCTGAGCGCGCGGAGGCGCGCCGGGATGTCGGGGGCGCCGGGGGCGATGCCGGCGCGGGCGGCGAAGGCCATGCCTTCCGCCTCCGCCACGGCAAGCGGGCGGGTCGCGTTGAAGAAGCCGCCGCCCGAATGCGTCGCGGCGCGCGCGAACAGCCCGCGCGCAGCGGGCGAGGCCATCAGCGCATTGATGCTCGAGCCGCCCGCCGAGCAGCCGAGGATGGTCACCGCGCCGGGATCGCCGCCGAAGCGCGCGATGTTGCGCTTCACCCAGCGCAGCGCCGCGATCTGGTCGCTCAGCCAGAAATTGCCGGTCCCGTGCCCGGCCTCGGCGGTGAGCGCGGGATGGGCGAAGAAGCCGAGCCGGCCGAGCCGGTAATTGGGGGAGACGAGCACCACGCCCCGGCGCACGATCGGGGACAGGTCATGGTCAGCGATATAGCGGCCCGAGCCGACGAAGAAGGCGCCGCCATGGACCGAGATCAGCACCGGCAGCCCATGCGCGGCACGATCGGGGGTAACCACGTTGAGCGTCAGGCAATCCTCGCTCTGCGGCAGGCCGGCGGTCCTCGCGTCGGTCGGCTGGATGCAGAGCGGCCCGAATGCCGTCGCGGCGCGAATCCCGCGCCACGGCCTGGCCGGCGCGGCCTCGCGCCAGCGCAGCGCGCCGACGGGCGGCGCCGCGAACGGGATGCCGCGAAAGGCGGCGCCACGACCGATCGCCACGCCGCGCACGGCGCCGAGATCGGTGGTAACCACCGGCCCGGCGGCACGGGGCGGCGCGGCGGCAGCGAGGAGCAGCACGACCAGGGGAAGCGGCCCGAGCCCGGCGAAGCGCCGCTTGCGGACCGTCTTCATGGCAACTCCCCTGTCTGGCCGTGTCGGCCGGTTCAGCGTTGGCGGAACTTCGTCAGCATCGCGTAATAATCGTCGTCCGGGTAGCGCAGGCTGTGCTGTCCGGCCGGCCAGTCGGCAAAGGCGACCGCCGCGGGGATCGCGGGCGGGCTGTAGTCGGCCAGGCCGCGGCGGCGGATGATCTTCCAGACGCCGTCACGCCGCTCGAACTCGTCGAGATAGCGGCCCTCGAAAAAGGCGTCTTCCTCGCCGCCTTCCTTGCGGTCGCGGCGATGGTGCGCGAAATAATAGCACTCGCTGAGCGCGCGGTCACCATCGACCTTGATCGAGACGTTCGAGATATGATGCGCGGTATATTTGACCGTGCCGAGGATCTTGAGCGCGAAGCCGACGAAGTCGCTCGACGTACCGTCGAACTTGCCGTGCTTGTGGGTCGCTTCGGGCCAGAAGCAGGAGCGCAGCAGATCGCCGTCGAGCCGGTCGTTGCCGCGGGCATAGGCCATCAGCACTTCCTCGATCTGCGCGCGCGAGACCAGTTCGTCGACCTGCCTTGCCATGCTCTCCCCCCTGGGTTTGGCGCGCGGCGCCGCTTCCGCTCCGCCAGCCGCCGTGGCGGCTACGCCGAGCGCCAGCATTGCGCCGAGCGCGCTCCTGCGATCCTTGTCTTCCATCCTCACTCTCCTGGAAAGCTCGTTGTCGTTGCGTGTCGCTCAGGGCTTGCCGGTGACCAGTCCTTCGGCGACCAGGCGGGGCAGCACTTCCTTCTCGAACAGCTTCAGGCTCCGCCACGACACCTCGGGATCGAGCCCGCCGAGCAGCGCATGGAACGTCACCGCAGTGCCCGCGCCGAGTTCCTTGAGATAATCGAAGCACTGGTCGGGGGTGACGACCTTGATGTTGGGCATCGCCTTCAGCGCCTCGACCGTCTCGGCCGCCTTGTAGCGGGTGTCGCCGACGCCGCGTTCCTTGGCCCATTCGGCGTAGGTGTTGGTGGCATAGGCGACATGCGGCGCGACGATCGGCCAGTCGCGCTCGGGATCGTCGGAGACGTAGAGGAAGCTCGCGGCCGGCTTCATCTGCGGCTCGGGCGGCGGGAAGCCGGCGGCGGCGCGCTCGGTCTTGTAGATCTCGAACAGGTCGGGATGGCCGGGGAAATATTGATAGCCGTTCTTCGCCGCGCGGATCGCGGACTTGTCGGTCGATCCGCCCATATAGATCTTCGGCCCGCCGGGCGAGACCGGCTTGGGCGTGACGCGCACGGTGCGCCCGCGAAACTCGAAGGGCTCGCCGGTCCAGGCGGCCTTCAGCGTCGCCATCACCTCGTTCTGGATCGCCAGGCGCTTGGTGATGTCGCGGTCGAACATCTCGAATTCATGCGGGCGATAGCCCATGCCGGCGGTGATCCAGATCCGGCCGTCGGAAAGATTGTCGAGCACCGACAGGTCCTCGGCGAGGCGCAGCGGATCGTGCAGCGTTACGACCAGCGCGGAAAGATGCGCGACGATATGACGGGTCGCGCCCAGCACCGCGCCGGCCAGCACCATCGGCGAAGGGCAATAACCGCCCTCGGCGCCGTGATGCTCCGCCAGGAACACCTGGGTGAAGCCGAGCTTGTCGGCCCAGGCCGCCTGGTCGATCGCGGCGCGATACATGGCGGGGTGGGACGCGCCGAAATCCGGCGTGTTCATGTCGTAGCGCAGGTTGAGTTGCACGATGGTTCCTCTGGTGAAACGGAGTGGGGCGGCTCAGGCCGCCGAAACCTTGGAGTCGATCCGGCCGGTGACGCTCTTCGCCACCCGGGCTGCGCCGCAGTCGATCAGGGCGTCGATCTCGGCCGGCGCATAGCCGGCCTCGGCGAGGATCTCGCGGGTATGTTCGCCGAGCCGCGGCGCCGAGCCGCTGGCATGGCCGGGCGTGCGGCTCAGCTTCGAGAACAGGCCGAATTCCCGGACATGGCCGTACATCGAATCCTTGTTCTCGATGACGCGGTTGCTGTCGAGCGCCCAATCCTCCCACAGCACGTCGCGCACCCAGCTCGTCTCGCGCACGATCTCGCAGGGCGCGCCGGCGAGGTCGAGGATCGCGAAGGCCTCCGCGCTGGTCTTGTCGGCGAAGAAGGGGGTGAGCAGCGCGAGCAGCGCCGCGTCATTCGCGGCGCGCGCGCGCGGCGTGGCGAAGCGCTGGTCGGTCGCGAGCCCGGGCTGGCCGGTCGCCCGCGCCAGCGCGGCGAAGCGGCTGTCGTCGCGGCAGCAGATGCACAGCCAGCCGTCAGTGGTGCGGTAGATCCGGTCGAGCGCGTTGATGCCTTCCTGCGCCTTGTCGAGCCGGAAGCCGTAGACCGGCTTGCGGTCGGCATCGAGGAAATGCTCGGACGTGGTCCACAGGCTCGAATGGAGCTGCGGGCATTCCATGTAATCGCCCTGGCCGGTGTGCGATCGCCGCTCCAGCGCCATCAGGATGCCGGCGGCAGCGAGGAAGCCGTTATTGTAATCCTCGTTGCCGAACACCGAGCGGGTCGGCGGATTGCCCGCACCGCCGCCTTCGTAGAGCAGGCCGGTCCAGCCGCTGACGAGCGGGGCGAAGCTCTTGAGCAGCGCCTTCGGGCCCTTCGAGCCATAGCCCGGCATATAGGCGTAGATCAGCCTCGGGTTGATCGCCGCGAGCGTCTCGTAGCCGATTCCCAGCTTGTCGGCCTTACCCGGCCGCAGATTGTGCGTGACGACGTCGGCGGTCGCGACCACCCGGTGCGCCGCGGCCAGTGCCTCGGGCATCTTGAGGTTCAGCACGATATCGCGCTTGCCGCGCTGCGCGGCGTCGAACACGTCGGGCAGGGGCCGCATCTGGTCGCCGCCGGGCGTCTCCAGCTTGATCACATCGGCGCCGAGATCGTTGAGCAGCCGGCCGCCATAGCCGACCGCGAAGAAGGAGCTGAAATCGACGATGCGGATGCCCTCCAGCGGGCGCTTCAGCGTGCCGCCGGTCGCGTGCAGCGCGCGCGCCGCGCGCTTGAGCAGGTCGGCAAGCATCGGATTGTCGGCGCCGACCAGCGGGGCGGGCCTCGGCGTCGCCGGCTGGGCATTGAGGAAGCGGATCGCCGGCGCGGCCTGGTGGATCGTGCCGAAATCGGCGTCGGGCAGTTGGATACGCTGGCCGACGAACTCGGTCTGCGGATCGAGCAATGCCTCGGCCGGCTCGAGCACCGGCAGCGCGGCCACGTCGGCCGCTTGGAACAGGGCGATCCATTCGTCGCGCGGGCGGGTCTTCAGCGCCTCGAACACTTCGACGCGTGCGATATGATATTCGTCGTCGGAGAGCGGCACCGACATTTCGGCCGCGCCCTGCACGGCCTGGACCCGGTCGCCAAAGCCCATCACGTCCATCGCCGCCTTGAAGCCGCCCTGGCCGCCGGTGTGGATCTGCAGGAACAGCCCGTCAGCGCATTCGAACATCGCAGTGACGAGGCGGGTGCGGCCGAAGCGGTCCACCGCGCCGGAATCGCCCTTCTTGATGTAGGAGATGCCGTCTTCCTGCCACCAGTTGTTCATGGGCGACTGGGCGAGCATCGCATCGAGCAGCGATGCCTCGACGCGCTGGCCGGTGCCGATCACGCCGCG
>CAISGR010000121.1 GCA_903884945.1 uncultured bacterium | reverse complement strand
GCTTGTAGAAGAACACCTGGATGATCACCGACAGCGCCTCGATCACGAACAGGCCGCCGATGATCCCGAGCACGATTTCGTGGTGCGCGACGACCGCGATGGCCCCGAGCGCCCCGCCCAGCGCCAGGCTTCCGGTATCGCCCATGAATACAGCCGCCGGCGGCGCGTTGAACCACAGGAAGGCAAGCCCGCCCCCGATCATGGCACCGCAGAAGATCGCCAGTTCGCCGGCGCCCGGCACGTGCGGAATGCCGAGATAGACCGCGAACTTCGCGTTACCCGCCAGATAGACGATGATCATGAAGGCCACCGAGGCGATGATCACCGGCATCGTCGCCAGCCCGTCCAGCCCGTCGGTGAGGTTCACCGCGTTGCCGAAGGACACGATCGTGAACGCAGCGAAGAGGATGTAGAAATAGCCGAGGTCGATCGCCACGCCGGTGGTGAACGGCAAATAGAGATGCGTGCCGTTCTGATGGACGATCAGCGCGCTTGCGATCCCGGCGATCGCGAACTCGCCGAGCAGGCGCATCCGGCCCGACACGCCCTTGGTGCTTGCCTTGCGCACCTTGTCATAGTCGTCGAGGAACCCGATCACGCCGAAGCCGAGCGTCACGAACATGCACGCCCAGACGAACGGATTGTCGAGCCGCATCCACAACAGGATCGAGAGCATCAGCGAGGTCAGGATCATCAGCCCGCCCATGGTGGGCGTGCCGCGCTTGGCGAGATGGCTCTGCGGCCCGTCGTCGCGGATCGGCTGCCCCTTGCCCTGGCGCACGCGCAGCCAGCCGATGAAGCGCGGCCCGATGATCAACCCGATCACCAATGCCGTCGCGACCGCCCCGCCGGAGCGAAAGCTCTGATAGCGGAACAGATTGAGAAGGCCGGGAAAGCCCAGATAGCTGGCGATCAGATAGAACATTATGAAGCCCCGTTCGCCAGGGCGGCAACCACGCTCGCCAACCCGACTCCATTCGAACCCTTGATGAGAACCGCATCGCCCGGCGCCAGCATTGCCAGCAGGCTCGTCCGCGCGGCAGCGGCATCGGGCACATGGACGAATTCGATCCTGCCCTCAAGCGCGTTCGCGAGCGCGCGCATCGCTTCACCGACCAGAATGACCTGTTCGACGTTTGCGGCGATCACCGGCTCCGCCAGGCCGGCATGATAGGCGTCGCTTTGCTCGCCCAGCTCGCGCATCTCGCCGAGCACCGCGAGCTTCCGGACCGCGGTTTCGCCGGCCAGCACCGCGAGCGTCGCGCGCATCGAGGACGGGTTGGCGTTGTAGCTTTCGTCGATCACCAGCGCCTCGCCGCCCGCGACCGGCACGGTCAGCCGCGCGCCGCGACCGGCCAGGCCACCCAGTTCCGCCAGGGCAAGCCCGGCCAGGGCAAGATCGCCGCCGACCGCGTCAACGGCCGCAAGCACCGCCAGCGCGTTCGACACCCAGTGCATGCCCGGCTGGGAAATGGTGAAGCTCAGTTCCTTGTCGCCGATCGCCGCGGTCACGAAGGTGCCGCCCCGCGCGGAACGCATCGTCTCGATCGCGGATACATCGGCACCCGGGTCGACGCCGAAGGTCACGATACGGGCCGCATGCGGCGTCGCGGCCGCGATCAGCCGGTCGCGATGGGGGCTGTCATAGGGAATGATCGCGACGCCGCCCGGCTCGAGCCCGGCGAAGATCTCGCCCTTTGCATCGGCAATCGCGGATTCGTCGGGGAAGAAGGCAGTATGCGCCGGCGCGATCGCCGTCACCATCGCCACGTGCGGGCGCACCAGGGTCGTCAGATGCGCCAGTTCACCGGCATGGTTCATCCCCATCTCGAACACGCCGAAGCGGCTCGCCGCCGGCATGCGGGCGAGGCTCAGCGGCACGCCGGTGTGATTATTGTAGCTCTTCACCGAGCGATGCGCGGCGCCGGGCGCACCGCGATCGAGCGCTGCGAACAACGCCTCCTTCGTGCTGGTCTTGCCGACCGACCCCGTGACGCCGATGATCCGCGCCGCCGATCGCGCGCGCGCCGCCACGGCCAGCGCTTCGAGCGCCGCCATGGTATTCGGCACGAGAACATGCGGGTGCGGTGTCGCTGAACTGACGACCGCACCCGCCGCTCCCCGCTCGGAGGCCTGGTCGAGGAATTTGTGCCCGTCGCTCGTCTCGCCCTTCAGCGCGACGAACAGGTCGCCGGGGCAGACCTCACGGGAATCGAAGGTGACGCCTTCCGCCGTGAAATCGGCGGAGGCGATGCCGCCCGTGGCAGCGGCGATCTCGGCAGAGGTCCACAGGCTCACGCCGCCATCTCCCGTGCCACGCTGACGTCATCGAACGGCAGCACCAGATCGCCGACGATCTGCCCCTGCTCATGTCCCTTGCCCGCCACCAGCACGATATCCTGCGGCCCGGCCTCCGCGATGGCCGCACCGATCGCATCGCGACGCGAGCCGATCTCGGTCGCGCCAGGCACGCCCTGCATCACCATTGCGCGGATCGCCGCGGGATCCTCGGTGCGCGGATTGTCATCGGTGACATAGGCCTTGTCCGCCATCGCCGCCGTGATCGCCCCCATCGCCGCGCGTTTGCCCTGGTCACGATCGCCGCCCGCGCCGAACACGACGATCAGCCGGCCCGAGACATGCGGCTTGAGCGCCGAGATCGCTGCCTCGAGCGCGTCCGGGGTGTGCGCATAATCGACATAGACCGGCGCCCCGTTCCGCGCGATCACCGCACGCTCCAGCCGCCCGCGCACCGGCTGCAGCCGGGCGAGCGCGGCAAGGGTCGACGAGACGTCACCGCCGGTCGCAATGACCAGGCCGGCCGCGGTCAGCGCGTTCGCCGCCTGATAGGCGCCGATCAGCGGCAGCATCACCTTGTGCGCCTTGCCTTCGGCCTCGATCACCAGCCCCTGGCCGAGCAGGGTCGGATCGCGCGAGACGAGCTTGAGCGTGTCGCCCTGCGTGCCGACCGAGATCACGCGAATCCCGCGGCGCTGCGCCACCTCGCTCACTTTCGCCGCGTGGGGATCGTCGGCCCATATCACCGCCGTGCCGTCGGCCTCGAGCACCTCGGCAAAGAGCCGCAGCTTGGCGTCGAAATAGGCTTCCATCGTTCCGTGGTAATCGAGATGGTCGCGGCTGAGATTGGTGAAGGCGGCCGCCTGCACCGGCAGGCCCTCGGTGCGATATTGCGACAGCCCGTGGCTCGATGCCTCGAAGGCGACATGGGTCACGCCCTCGCGCGCCAGCCCGGCCACGTTCGAGAGGAAGGTGACGATGTCGGGCGTGGTCAGCCCGGTCGAGACCTGGTCGTCGGCCGTCGTCACGCCCAGCGTCCCGATCGAGGCGGCGTGGAAGCCGGCCATGCGCCATAGCTGGCGCGTCATCTCGACGGTCGAGGTCTTGCCGTTGGTACCCGTGACGGCGACGGCGGTTTCGGGGAAGGGCGCGAAATAGCGTGCCGCCAGCCCGGCGAACCGCTGGCGCGGGTTGGCGTCGGCGATATGCACCGCCCCTTCGACCGTCGCTTCGGGCCGCGCGACGATCGCGATCGCCCCGCCCGCCACCGCGGCCGGAATGAAATCCTCGCCATTGACGCGGGCGCCTTCGAACGCGCCGAAAATCGTGCCGGGCGCGACCTTGCGGTGGTCGATCGCGAAGCCGGTGACGGTCGCCTGCGCGTCCCCGCCGATGAGCGTGCCGAGTTTCATTCCGGATCCGCCGTATCTTCGCCCGGCGCATGCCACAGCAAGGGCAGCAGTTCGGAGACGTCGACGTCGCGGCTGTTGTCGGGCGTCACCCCCAGCATCGCGCCGGTGCGGGAGATGACTCGGCTCACGACCGGCGCCGCCGTCCAGGCAGCGGTGGTCAGGCCAAAGGATTCGGCATTGCCGATGGGAGAATCGAGCATGGCAATCACCACATAGCGCGGCGCGTCCATCGGGAAAGCCGCCGCGAACGTCGAGACATTGGCTTTCTTCGAATAGCCGCCCGCGCCGGCCACCTCACCGGTGCCCGTCTTCCCCCCGACGCGATAGCCGGGCGCCTCGCCCTTGCGGCCGGTGCCCTGCGTCACGACCAGGCGCAGCAGCTGCCGCATCCGCGCGCTGGTCGCCTCGGAGATCACCCGCCGGCCCTGGACCGCCTTGCCCGGCGCCACCTTCAGCAAGGTCGTCGGGCGCCAGATGCCGCCATTGACCAGGGTGGCGTAGGCATTGGCGAGGTGCAGCGGCGTGATCGCGATGCCATGGCCGTAGCCCGTCGTCATCACCGTGCTGCGCGCCCAATAGACCGGCCAGATCGGCTTCTGCTTCTCGCGCAGCTCGATATCGGGCTTGGTGGCGAAGCCCATCGCCGTGAACATCGCCGCCATCCGGTCCTTGCCGATCTCGTCGGCGATCCGCGCCGTCACGATGTTCGACGAGTGAATCAGCGTCTCGGGAACGTCGAGGAACCGCTTCTGCGGATGGTCGTCATGGATGGTGAACCCGCCCACGTGCAGCGGCTCGGTGGCATCATAGCGCTTGGCCATCGAGGTCACGACTCCCGTCTCGATCGCCGCCGCCATCGTGATCGGCTTGAAGGTGGAGCCGAGCTCGTACACGCTCTGCGTTACGTTATTGCGCAGCGCGTCGCTCGAAGTGCCCTTGATCTTGTTCGGGTTGTAGACCGGCAGCGAGACCATCGCGATCACTTCGCCGGTGTTCACATCGAGCACCACGCCGGTCGCATCCTTGGCCTGGAACGAGACCATGGCATGGCTCAGTTCGCTCTCCATCGCCGCCTGCACGCGGCTGTCGATCGAGAGCGTGACCGGCGTGCCGCGCGTGGCGGGATTGGTCAGCTGTTCCTCGAAGGCGCGCTCGATCCCGGCCCGGCCCATGATGCGCGGATCGTCTCCGGTCGGTCCGATATAGCCGAGGACATGGGCGGCAAGAGTCGTCTGCGGATAAAGCCGCTCCGGTTCCTGCGCGAACACGATGCCGGGCTCGCCGATCGCATGCACTGCATTGACCAGCGCCGGGGCGGCATGGCGCTCGAGATAGGTGAAGTTCACGGGGAGTGTGAGCCGCTCGTAGAACCATGCCTCGTCATGATCGGGCATCACGGCGGCGAGCCGCGCGGCGATCTCGTGCCGGTCGCCGAGCAGCTTGGCGGGATGGACGCCGATCGTCCACGCCTCGATCGTGCGCGCGAGCGGCTCGCCATTGCGGTCGAGGATATCGCCCCGCGGCAGCGCGCCGTTCCCACGGGCCTGTGAGCTGGCCGGCTCGGAGGACAGGCCGAGGATTGCGATGCGCCCGATCACCAGGGCGAATCCAGCCATGAGCATCAGCATGAGAATCATCAGCCGAACATGCGCCGTCGCGACCAGCGCGTGGCGCTGCCCGGTCAGGCGCCGTTGCGGCAGGGGGCGCGCAACGAATGCGGTCAACGCATACCCCGCGTGTCGCCGCGGGTGCTGAACAGGTCGCCGATCGTTGAATCGCTCAGCAGGCGCCGGTCGAGCAGCGCCACCGCCTGCGCCTTGCCGCGCTCGATCGTCCGGTCGCGCACCTGCGCCACCGCCGCCGCGACGGCCGGCTCCGCCTTGGCGACGGGGGCAGCATCGGCGACGCGTACCGCGACCGCCGGCACCGTGCGCGCCACCGGCGCATCGGGCATCGACGGCACGACCAGCGACGCGGTCTGGACCGTCGCCCCGCCCAGCTCGGGCTGGTTGACGTCGATCGCGGCCAGCGCGCCCTCATCGGCGACATACTGGCCGGCCGCCGGTGCGGTCAGGCGGAGCGTGTCGCCATTCCACTTCTCCAGCTGCGCGAGGTTCGCGCGCGTGTCGAACTCGGTCTCGAGGGCGCGGATGTCGCGATGCGCCTGGGCGATCTCGCTCACCGTGCGATCGAGCTTCTTGCGCTCGGCCGCAACCTGCAGCGGCACCAGGAGGAAACCGAGCGCCACCGCCACACCGGCGAGGAACCAACCGAGACTTTTCCACGCATAAGAAAGCATTACAACGCTCCTACAGAAGTCCAGGCCGCGGCATCCGTCCGCCGCGCCGTTCGCAATGTCGCCGATCGTGCGCGGGGATTTCGCGCAATCTCGGCTTCGCCGGCACGCACCGCGCGCCCGACATCTTCAAAACTTGGTTTTGCGTTAACCATCAACTCAGGAACATGACGGGATCGGCCCGGCAAAGACCCGCTGCGCTCGCGCAGGAAACGCTTCACCAGACGGTCCTCGAGCGAGTGGAAGGTGACGATGGCCAGCCTGCCGCCCGGCTTCAGCACCCGTTCGGCGGCAGCCAGCCCCTCGGCCAGTTCGTCGAGCTCGCGATTGAGATGGATCCGGATCGCCTGGAAGGTCCGCGTCGCCGGATCCTTCTTGTCGTGCGGCTTGTGGCCGAGCGCGCGGCGGACGATCTGGGCCAGCTCGCCCGTCCGGGTGATCGGCCGCGCGGCGACGATCGCGCGCGCCACGCGGCGGGACCGGGGCTCGTCACCATATTGATAGAGCACG
Source organism: uncultured bacterium (assembly GCA_903884945.1). Lineage (GTDB taxonomy): Bacteria > Pseudomonadota > Alphaproteobacteria > Sphingomonadales > Sphingomonadaceae > Sphingomonas. The sequence goes on along the minus strand of CAISGR010000121.1, from coordinate 1,996 downwards.
TCGGCAATCACGTTTTCATCGGCCGTGTTGACGAAATCGGCTGCGGTCTCGCCTTCCTGGCTCATCCGCATGTCGAGCGGCCCGTCGGCCTGGAAGGAAAAGCCGCGCTCGGCCTGGTCGAGCTGCATCGAGGATACCCCGATATCCATCGTCACGCCGTCGACCGGCACGGCATCCCGCGCCAGCAGTTCGGCCTCGAGCGCCGAGAAGGTCGCCGGCACGAGCGTCAGGGCGCCGTTCGATGCCGCTTCGAGCGCCCGCCCGGCCGCGATCGCATCGGGATCGCGGTCGAAGGCGAAGACGCGGGCGCCGAGGGAGAGCAGCGCCCGCGTATAGCCCCCGGCGCCGAACGTCGCGTCGACATGGATCTCGCCAGGGGTAACGGCGAGCGCCAGGACGACTTCGTCGAGCAGCACGGGGATATGCGGTTGAACCGTCTGGACCTGGCTCACAGGGCGATCCCCTTGAGCTGGCAGTGGTAGCGCGCGCAGGATTTCACCATCTCGGCGACGCCGTCGGCCTGTACGAGCGTCTTGGGATCCCAGATCTCGAAATAGTCGAAGACGCCGTAGAAGAAGGCGTGCGCACCGATATTGGCGTGGAAGCGCGGAAAGCCGGGCATGATGAAGCGCCCGCTTCCGTCGAACGGCGTCGCCTCGCCCTGCGCTGCGCGGCGCTTGATGTTGTAGTCATATTCGCCGTCGTCGCTGGTGTAGGCGGCTTCGCGCTGGTCCAGCTTGGCCTTCAGGATGGGAACATAGGCCGGGTCATAGGCGATCAGGCAGGGGTGCTTCTGATGGACGCCGATAATGACGGTGCCGCCGTCCTTGCCGTCGGGGCGCGGGCTGTTGGCAGCGAGGGTCGCCCGGAGCGAAGCCGGGATGGCGACACGGCCCTTGTCATCGACAAGGCCTAGTCCGTCTCCCTGATAATCCGCCCGTTCAGACACGCCCACCTCGCACACAGCGGGCAAGACTCTCCGGTCCCGGAAACGACGGTGCCGCTCCCCGGCGCCGTTTCGCGCAGGCGAGATGAGTCTACCCCTGTTGGAACAAGGGTTAACTCGGGATTACCGGGGATACAAGGGGAAAGCCGGGGAAAACTGGGGCCGAGGCCCTAATGCGTTCGATTCTCCGGCGTTTTTTTCTCAGTCATTTCAAGTCGTTCCCGGTGTGTTCTGGACAAGAAGGCGAGTCGGGCGGGATTTCCCCGGATCACCCGTGTCGCACGCCATGGTTTCCCGCATTTTCCCCGGGAAATCCCGGGCATCGCAACAGCCGCCCGCGATCACCGCGGGGCCTTTCCCGTACCCTGCCCGGGCTGGGTCGCGTTGAGGTCGGTCGCTGCGCTGGGCGCCACGCCGAGCTCGGCCAGGGGTTCGTTGCTGGGCGTCGCGCTGGGCAGCGCGGCATTGCCCGCCGCCATGGCGGCGACGACATCGGGATGCGCGCCGCCGACCACGATCAGCGGGCGCTCCCGGTTGGCGGTCGAGAAAATGGCCGCGGCAAGGCCGATCAGGAGCAGAACGGCCGCCAGACCGATCATCCCGACCTTCACCCGCTGCGATCTCTGCGCCGGATCCTGAGCCATCATTTTCATACGTGTGGCATAAATGTAACGCATGAAGATAGTCTTGTCGATGGCACGCCCTGCCGCACCGCAAATCGACTCGGGGCCATGCCCCGGTTGCCGCTACGCGCGCTTCAGCCGATCCGGCACGGCAAGCCCTTTTTCCTCGAGCCAGGCCCGATTGTAGAGGGTCGAGAGATAGCGGAAGCCGGTGTCGCACAGGATGGTCGCGATGCGCTTGCCCGGGCCGAGCTGCCGCGCGAGCCGCACCGCGCCGGCAACGTTGATCCCCGAGGAAAGGCCGAGGCAGAGCCCCTCCTCGTCGAGCAGGCGCGTGACCCACGCCATGCCCTCGTCATCGGAAATGCGGAACTGGGTATCGACCGGCGCGCCTTCGAGGTTCGCCGTGATCCGCCCCTGCCCGATC